>CAYXRN010000011.1:0-42244 GCA_964467635.1 uncultured Chitinophagaceae bacterium
CGGTCACGCCCCCAAAATTAATTTTTGCCATTTGTTTTCTGATTTAATTGATTATAATAATTAAAGCTTTAAGCATTACTTAATAACGGCCACGCCGTTTTGTTCCTGGTAAAAAACATCCTCACCCTCATGGAGTTGTGTTTCTTCTACTTCGATCAGTTTATCGATCTGAAGCTTTACCTTGAGGACCATCTCTTCGGTGTCATAAAGAATAAAACAGGCCTCCCCCCTATGCGGGTCGTCTAATTCATAAGCCAACAGTTTCTTAATCCGAATACGCCTCCGGTTACATATATTGATCATACGGTTCAGGACAGAAAAATTATTCTGTGCAAAAACGATCAATGTGAAATCTTTTTTCATGCTGATATAATTGTATTATTCAATAATTAATGGTAACAGCCGTGCTACACTGCCGGCCTGCCCTTTAAGCTTCAGGCGGTGCCAAAAGCATGTCTGACACTGATCCACCGGAGGGTACCATCGGAAATACATTATCTTCTTTTTCAACGGATACCTCCAATAAATAGGGGCCCTGATGATTCATCATTTTTTCAATCGCCGAATCCAAATCTTCTCGCACCTCTACGCGCTGTGCTGGAATGTTATAGGCTTCGGACAGTTTCACAAAATCGGGGCCGGTGATATCGGTAAAAGAATACCTCCGCGCAAAAAACAGTTGTTGCCACTGACGTACCATTCCCAGAAACCGGTTGTTAAGGATAACCATTTTTACCGGAATATTATTTTCTGCAATGGTTCCCAGTTCCTGTAAAGTCATCTGGAAACCACCATCGCCCATAATTGCAACCACCGTTCTGTCCGGAACACCTAAACAGGCTCCCATTGCCGCCGGAAGACCGAATCCCATTGTACCCATTCCGCCGGAAGTGACATTACTTAATGGCTTCTTAAAGTCATAATACCTAGAAGCGATCATCTGATGTTGACCCACATCGGTAACAACCACCGCTTCACCCCTGCTCTGTTCAGACAGTTTATGCACTACCTCTGCCATCTTGATCTTGCCAGCCTTAGGAAACCATTCTTTTTCAATGATCTTCTGGTATTCCTCCTTATCCAACGCTTTAAAGGCACCGATCCACTCGGTGTGGTCTGCCTTGTTTACCAAGGGCAGTAAAGCAGCCAGTGCTTCTTTTGCATCGGCATGTATGCCTATGTCGGCTTTAATGTTTTTATTAATTTCAGCCCGGTCCAATTCGATGTGAATGACCTTGGCCTGCCGGGCATATTTGCTCGTATTGCCGGTCACTCTGTCATCAAAACGCATCCCAATGGCAATTACCAGATCGCACTCGTCCATCATCTTGTTACAGGAATAATTGCCGTGCATGCCTAAAAATCCCATATACTGCGGATGGTCCGTCGGGAAAGCGGAGAGGCCAAGTAAAGTGGAAGCTACCGGAATACCGGTTTTTTTCGCAAAAGCCAGAGCTTCCTCCACTGCTCCTGACAGCAGAATACCCTGTCCGGCAAGAATATAGGGTTTCTTGGCCTCGTTGATGAGCCGGGCTGCACTTTCAATCTGTTTATGGTCCAATTCCGGCTTGGGAATATAGGACTTAATATCGGTGCAGGGGTGGTATTGATAAGCAGTAGGCGCAATCTGTGCATCTTTCGTAATATCAACTACAACGGGCCCCGGACGTCCGCTACGGGCAATATAAAAAGCACGTGATACGGCCTCAGCAATGTCTTCCGCGCGGGTTACCTGTGTATTCCACTTAGTTACCGGCAAAGTAACATTGACAACGTCTGCCTCCTGGAAAGCATCCGTACCCAAGAGTGGAGAAGCCACCTGCCCGGTAAAACACACCAGCGGGGTAGAGTCCACCATGGCATCAGCCAGCCCTGTTACCAGATTTGTCGCTCCCGGGCCGGAGGTTGCAAAGACAACGCCCACTTTCCCGGAAGTGCGGGCATATCCCTGTGCCGCATGTATCGCGCCCTGCTCATGGCGGGTCAAAACATGGTTGATACGATCTAAAAAGTGATACAACTCATCATATACCGGCATTATCGCACCACCCGGGTAACCAAAAATAGTTTCCACTCCTTCTTCAAGCAGGGAACGGATAACCACTCTGGCGCCAATCATGGTTTCAGGTTGAAAATCCTTTTCCTGCTGGGCAGAATGACCTTTAGTGTCATTCTCAGTCTTCGTCAGTAACGCATCCTTCTGTTGCATTTTTTACACATTTAGCATATTTAAACAATATTCCTTTTTTTACTTTCAATTCAGGCTGTCTCCATGCAGCTTTTCTTTTGGCTATTTCTTCATCGCTCAATTTCAGCGTAATGGTCTTTTTAACGGCATCAATTTCAATGATATCACCCTCTTCTACAATGGCCATTAATCCGCCCTCATAGGCCTCAGGAGCGATGTGTCCGACGACGAATCCGTGCGTTCCCCCTGAAAATCGGCCATCGGTGATCAGCGCTACACTGCTTCCCAATCCTGCACCAAAAATAGCCGAGGTAGGCTTGAGCATCTCCGGCATACCCGGTGCTCCTTTCGGTCCGACATATCGGATGACGACCACATCGCCGGCTTTTACCCGTTTACTTTCTATCCCGGCAATCAATTCAGTTTCTCCATCAAAAACCCGCGCGGGACCGGTAAAGCGCTCGCCCTCTTTCCCGGTAATCTTTGCAACACTCCCGTCGCTGGCCAGATTACCCTTTAGTATTTGTAAATGACCGGTCTTTTTCAACGGTTTTTCCAAAGGGTAGATTAAATCCTGGGTTTCAAAGTCCAGGTCTTCGGCGTCGGCGATATTTTCCGCCAGCGTTTTGCCGGTTACAGTCATGCAATCGCCATGCAGCAGTCCTTCGGCAAGCAAATATTTCATTACCGCAGGAATGCCACCCAGGTTATGTAAATCCTGCATAAGATATTTCCCGCTCGGCTTCATGTCTGCCAGCAACGGCGTTTTGTCACTAATCCGCTGAAAGTCATCAGGCGTAAGAGGGATTCCGGCCGTACGCGCCATAGCAATTAAATGCAGCACCGAATTTGTAGACCCTCCCAAAATCATGACCATTGTAATGGCATTCTCAAACGACCTGGCGGTCATAATATCCAGGGGTTTTAGATCCAATTCCAACAGCTTTTTTAAAGCCTTTCCCGCAACCAGACATTCGCTTTTCTTTTCTTCACTTAACGCGGGATTGGAGGAGCTGTAGGGCAACGACATTCCCAACGCTTCGATCGCCATAGCCATGGTATTGGCAGTATACATACCTCCGCAGGCACCAGGTCCGGGACAGGCGTGCCTGACAATACCTTTGAAGTCCTCTGGAGAAATATTTCCCGCCAGTTTATGTCCCAATGCTTCAAAAGCCGAAACGATGTTTAAATCCTGTCCTTTGTAATGGCCAGGAGCAATTGTTCCGCCATATACCATAATCGATGGCCGGTTTAATCTCGCCATAGCCATAAGTGAGCCCGGCATGTTTTTGTCACAACCCGGAACAGCGATCAGTCCGTCATAATATTGTGCGCCGCAAACCGTCTCTATGGAATCGGCAATAATATCTCTGGACACCAAAGAGTAACGCATACCGGGTGTTCCATTGCTCATGCCATCACTCACACCTATGGTGTTGAACACCAGCCCTACTAAATCATTGTCCCAGACGCCCTTTTTGACAAGTTTTGCCAGGTCGTTCAGGTGCATGTTACAAGGATTGCCATCATAACCCATACTAACGATGCCTACCTGGGCCTTTTTCAAATCCGTTTCAGTAAGCCCAATCGCGTAAAGTTGGGCTTGCGCAGCAGGTTGCGTAGGATCTTGCGTGATGGTCTTGCTGTATTTATTTAACTCCATTTCAGTCTTTTATGTTTTTAACAGGATGAAAAAACACCTTTGCTCTTCTCCTTCTGTTCCGCATCAAATAAAAAATCGCCTTTCCCTTTACGGGAGGAAGGCGATTCGAATATAATTTGTACCGTGCGTTCGTTATTCTACAGGCATTCCTCCATACGTCAGGCAACAATAATGACAGCGATAATGACTGCGACTTGCAGTACAATCCTTCCTTGTATAGGAAGCGACAATCGTAACTTACGCTGAATGTTATTTTGCTTGCGCATGGACAAATGTTATGATGTTTGAGGCTGGCACAAAGTTACTATTTCTTTTAAATAATAACCAAGAAAACTTTCGCTTTTTTTATAATTTGCAAAATAATGGGCTAATATTTCAATTTGATAAAAATATAGCGTTTTTATTTCTGATTTTATTTTCTCATTTTTTTATACGCATTGATCAGCCCGTTTGTGGATACATCATGGGAGGATACCGGCTCCTCGTTCTCCAATTCCGGCAGGATGTTTTTGGCCAGTTGTTTTCCTAATTCTACTCCCCACTGGTCAAAGCTAAAGATATTCCATATAATGCCTTGCACAAAAATTTTGTGCTCATACAAGGCGACCAGGCTTCCTAAGGTATAGGGAGTAATTTCTTTGATCAAAAAGGAGTTCGTGGGCTTGTTCCCCGTAAACGTTTTATAGGGCACCAGGGCTGCTATCTCTTCCTCGCTTTTTCCGCTGTTCTTTAGCTCAGCATGTACTTCCTCTTCCGTTTTCCCGTTCATGAGCGCTTCGGTCTGGGCGAAAAAATTCGAGATCAGCTTTTGATGATGGTCTCCGACAGGGTTGTGACTGATAGCCGGCGCAATAAAATCACAAGGAATCAAAAGTGTACCCTGATGAATGAGTTGATAAAACGCATGCTGTCCATTCGTTCCCGGCTCGCCCCAGACCACTGGACCCGTTTGGTAATCCACCGGCTCGCCATTTCTGTCCACATGTTTACCATTGCTTTCCATGTTGCCTTGCTGAAAATAGGCAGCAAAGCGGTGCATATACTGATCATAGGGTAAAATGGCTTCTGTTTGTGCATCAAAGAAATTACGGTACCAGATACCTATGAGTGCCATGATTACGGGAATATTCTTTTCAAATGCAGTATGCCTGAAATGGTTATCCACCGCATGAGCACCGGCTAGTAATTCATGAAAACGATCATAACCAATCGATAATACAATACTTAAACCAATAGCAGACCATAAGGAGTAACGGCCTCCTACCCAGTCCCAAAAGGTAAACATATTTTCGGGATCAATGCCGAACTTTTCCACTTCTTCTTTATTGGTACTCAGTGCCACAAAATGCTTTTTAATCAACCCCTCATCTCCTGCTGCTTCTAAGAACCACTTACGGGCAGTATGCGCATTGGTCATGGTCTCCTGCGTCGTAAATGTTTTGGATGCGATCAAAAAGAGCGTTTCTTCCGGGTTAACTTTTTTCAAGACTTCCACAATATGCGTACCATCTACATTGGAAACAAAGTAGGGCTGAATACCTTCTTTCCAATAAGGTTTTAGCGCTTCGGTCACCATGACCGGTCCAAGATCAGAACCTCCAATACCAATGTTTACAACGTATTTTATTTTCTTGCCGGAATAACCGCTCCATTCCCCGCTGTGAATCTTCCCGGAAAAAATTTTCATCTTTTCGAGTACTGCATTCACTTCGGGCATAACATCTTTTCCATTATCGCTAACCGGTGTATTGGCGACATTGCGTAAAGCGATGTGCAGTACCGCGCGGTCTTCTGTCTCATTAATATGTTCTCCGGAAAACATCGCTTCTGTGGCTTCCTTTACCTGGCATTGGCGGGCCAAATCCTGCAACAGTTCTAGCGTCTCATCGGTAATAATATTTTTAGAGTAATCAAATAAAATGTCTTCAAACTGCAGGCTGTATTTTTCAAAGCGGGTAGCATCCTGGTTAAAAAGTTTACGAAGGTGCGCGCCGCTCATCCAGTCAGCGTGTTCTACCAGTTGTTTCCATGCCTGTGTTTCTCTTGGGTTTTGCTTTGGTATCATGATCATTCGTTATTGAAAATGCTAAATTACGGACAAATTCTGAGATTTTTATGTACTTTGGCAGCAGAGAATATCGTAAACAAGTAAGCCCATAAGCCTTTCTCAACTGCTATGAATGCTATGAAAATGTCAGACAAGCAATAACGTTAGAGAAATCAACCAAGTGCTTAGGGTTTTGGCCTTTTTAATATTCAGTCATTTAACCATATCTTCTTATGGCCTTAAATATTGTCTTCGTTGCTTTTTTTGTCCTTTCCTTTCTGGTGGCATTGTACAAGCTGATCTTTCTTGGGGATGTGAATATTTTCAGAGACATCGTCAACAGCACCTTTGATTATGCAAAAACAGCTGCCGAGATCTCTTTAGGATTGATAGGCATTATGGCCCTGTGGCTGGGCATCATGAAAGTGGGTGAACGCGGAGGTGTTGTCGGCGTAATGGCAAAAATAGTAGGCCCTTTTTTTAATAAACTATTCCCTCAAGTTCCTAAAAACCATCCCGTATACGGATCCATACTTATGAATTACTCGGCTAATATGCTCGGCCTGGACAATGCTGCTACTCCCCTGGGGCTGAAAGCCATGAAAGAGCTTCAGGATCTCAATGTTTCAAAAGATACTGCCAGCAATGCCCAGATCATGTTTACCGTTTTAAATGCCTCCAGTCTGACCCTTATTCCTGTCAGTATTATGGCTTATCGTTCACAGGAAGGCGCTGCGAATCCTTCAGATGTATTTCTGCCTATTTTGCTGGCTACTTTCTTTTCCACCATCACCGCTTTAATAACCGTATCTATCTACCAGAAGATTAACTTGTGGAACAAAGTAGTGCTTACCTATATCGGAACAATCACCGTAGCCATTGGAGGGTTATTGTATTACTTTTCCACGCTTTCACAAAAAGAGATCGGTATCATTTCTTCCGTCGCGGGAAATTTTATTATCTTTAGCATCATTATCGCCTTTTTTGCCCTGGCCTTCAAACGTAAGATCAATATTTATGATGCCTTTATCGACGGTGCTAAAGAGGGTTTTAAAATAGCCATCATGATTATTCCTTACCTGGTCGCCATCCTGGTCGCGGTAGGTGTATTCCGCGCGTCCGGCTGTATGGAATACATGGTGCAAGGGTTGGGGGCCGGCTTCCATGCCTTAGGTCTCAACACAGATTTTGTCCCCGCCCTGCCTGTCGCATTAATGAAGCCATTAAGTGGCAGCGGAGCACGAGGGTTAATGGTTGAGATTATGCATACCTTTGGAGCCGACTCTTTTGCAGGACGTGTGGCTTGTGTAATGCAGGGCTCTACGGAAACTACTTTTTACGTATTGGCAGTGTATTTTGGTGCTGTCAATATCAAAAAAACAAGACACGCTTTACCCTGCGCCCTATTATCTGAGTTCGCAGGAATTATAGCAGCTATATTTATTGCCTACTTATTTTTTCATTAACCTGTTTAAAACCATTATCGTGCAAAATGTACATCGCATCAAAGTCTTCTTGATCTTTCTTTTACTGCTGTCAGGCGCTCTGTTCATCACGCCTGCAAAAGCACAAAACACCCAAGCCCAAAAAGAAGCCACCCAATGGATACAATCGGGTGCATGGCGACAAGGCCTCCAGCTTGACCCCCATTCCTCCATCAATGAGGTCACTTTTCAAAAACAATACAATGCCCATCCTAAGTGGTGGGATAAAGCCTTTGCTTTTCTAAACAGAAAAGACCTGGCCAGACTGTCCGACGGCACTTATTCTATCGTGGATGATCATGTGTTTGCTTCCATTAGCAGTTATGTACCGGTGGATCGAACGGACAAACAATGGGAAGCACACCGTAAATACGCCGATATACAAATGGTGATTTTCGGAAAAGAAATCATCGGAAAAGCTAAGGTTTCTAAATTAACAGTCAGCAAGCCATATAATAAGTCAACAGACAATGAAAACCTCAAAGGGAAAGGAAAATTTTACCTCGCACAACCTGGTACATTCTTTATTTTTTTCCCCGGAGATGCACATTTGCCGGGATTAAAAGTAAGCGATGACGATGATAAAAAAGTAAAAAAAATTGTGATAAAAGTACAAATCAATTAAACTGCACGGCTTTTACCGGTGAAATCTTTCGAATAATCAACGACGGGATAATCAAAACCAACACGCAAATAACGAGTGTGGCTAAATCAATACCAATAATTTGCCACCATTCGATCTTTATGGGGGCGGTAGACATGTAATAAGTATGTTCATCAAGCTTAAAAAATCCAGTTGTCTTTTGCAGCCAGGCAATACCCAGCCCTACAACATTTCCGATTACCAGGCCGGCCAATACAATATAGCCCGTCTGAAAAAGGAATATTTTTTGAATCCGCCAGTTGTTCATGCCCAGCGATTTGAGTACACCTATCATATTGGTCCGTTCAAGAATCAAAATTAAAATGGCTGTGATCATATTAATGACCGCCACAACCGCCATAATAACAAGAATGATAAGCTCATTCATATTTTGCAGGTTCAACCAGTCGAAAATATTGGGGTACAGCTGATGGATAGAAACCGCCGTCAATTCCTGGGGCAACACTTTCGCATACAACATTTGCTGAAGCGCATCCATCCGCCGGTAATCCTTTAAAAAAACTTCATACCCTCCGATTTCATCAGGTTTCCAGTTACCCACGCCCCGCAATAAATCGATATCTCCAATAATGTAGGTTTGATCATAATCACTAATACTTGTCTTGTAAATGCCGGCAACCACCAATTTTCTTGCTCTCGGGGTGGTATTGCCTTTTTGAATAAAATAGGCTATAAGCGGATCATTCAACTTTACTTGTAAGGCATTGGCCATTTCACGGGAAAGAATGATCTGATTGGAAAAACCACTATCCGCAAAATCAATAAACTTTCCTTCTTTAAGATAAGGTTTCAAATGCGACCATGTATAAGAAGGACCAACCCCTTTAAACATCGCCCCTTCAATTTCGCTATTGGCTTTTAAGATAACCGAACGCGTGGCGTATTCGGATACCGACGTGACGCCCGGCAAGGTTTCTATGGCTTGCTTTAAAGAGTCGGAACCCGGAAAGGGCAAGTCTTCCGTCAACAAACTAGAATAAGGTTGATAACGGGTTATGTGAACATGCCCCCAGAAATCAAATACCTTATGGCTGATCACCTGCTGAAATCCATTGACCAGCGCTACGGTGAGCAACATGATCGCTACACTCAAAGCCGTAGCCGTAAGTGCAATACGGATAATAAATCGCGAAAAAGTACGCTCCCGATTAAAGGCAATTCTTTTAGCTATAAAATAAGGTAATTGCACTGGTAAATCCGCTTTATACGTGTCAAACCTACGGATTTTTAGTTAAGAAACCGGATTTCTCCGCCCTTATTTATAAAACGGAGCTCAAACCCACAGATCTTTAGCCTGTGGGATGTAACCGACGAAGGTTGTATTAGGAAGTATCGGCAAATTGTATATGGGGATACCCACCTACTGAACAAACGAAACAACCATCCGACCAAAAGGGGGCTCTTCCAAAAAGGGCTTGAGATCTGGTCCATGAAACGGTGTAACCTTAACCGATGAACGGCTCTCTACCCCAAAATGCGTCCTGTCTGGAAAATCTTGTATCTTTACTAAACGTTTGGACTATTCTGAGCATGGCGTGAAGAAAGTACAAAAGTGAATCGCAGAAAAGATTACTTGCACAAGGTATCCACCAAACATGATGAAAAACCACCAGCGTGCACAAGCCACCAGTGGCATTTGCTCGGACATTTTACACCAATAAGGCTGATTGTGATGACCGGACATTCATTAAGATTGATCGCTTTTTCCCAAGTAGCAAAACCTGCTCGGAATGTGGCTGGATCAAACAAAATCTAACGCTTTCGATCTGGCACAATGAAGGTGTACATCTTGTGGCCAGGTATGTCACCGGAACATCAACGCCGCTAAAAACATATGCAAACAAGGACTAATCCTATTGTCGGGTTCAGGGGCTGAGCCCTATAGAAAGCAAAAACGAGATGAAGCGTTATGCTTGGGCAAGTCTGTGTGCCTTCGAAGCCCAATCATCTTTAGTGGTTGGACCGTTCGCGTTCAATGAGGCATTCATGTAAGTTTTTGACACACAGGATTGAGCTTCGATCTCTTGGACGAAACTTTACAACTCTTAGCTGTGATTAATGAATGCTATTTTTTAACAAGTCGAATTATTAGTATTCGACAACATAAATATTTATGGATGAAAAAATAATCGTACTTTGAAGCCCTATTTTTCAATCATGAGATTATTCCTATTATTCCTGCTTGGCATAAGTTGTTTTACGGGTAATCTGGCTGCACAGGTAAATACCATTACTCCGGACCACGTGTACATGGAAAATATAAAAACCGTCAAGCTTTCTCCTGAAGCCAACGAACTCCGCCTGCCCGTCATTAATCTGAACAGTAACCAGAAACTGGAACTCGGATTTGATGATCTGGATGGCGACGTTAAAAACTATTATTACACCCTGCTGCTTTGCAATACCGACTGGAAACCGGCCAACCTCAATCCATTTGATTACCTGGAGGGTTTTTTGGAAAACCGCATTACAAACTATCATTATTCCACCCTGCCTTTACAAAAATACACCCATTATAAACTCCGCATACCGAATGCTGATTGCAAGCCCACTCTTCCGGGAAACTACCTGCTTAAAGTATACTTGAACGGAGACACTTCCCAATTGGCCTTTACGCGCAGATTGATGGTTACAACCAATAAAGCCATTATCCGGGGGCAGATCGAACAGCCCGTCAATCCCCGAATATTTCGAACACATCAAAAAGTAGATTTTAGTGTAAGCCTCAAAGGCATAAATGTGAACAACCCCCTGTCGCAGATTAAGGTCTTCATCTTGCAAAACGGCCGCTGGGATAACGCCATCCGGAATTTAAAGCCTACCTTCATCAGAGGAGATAATTTGATTTATAATACCGAAGATGATTGTGTGTTTCCTGCCATGAAAGAGTGGCGGTGGGCGGATTTGCGCAGTTATCGCCTGCAAACCGAGCGGGTGAAGAACATCGTGAATGCCAAAAACGAGATTGATGTATATCTCATGCCGGATGCCAATCGCTCCCTGCTTCCTTATGTCTACCGGCGGGACATCAATGGCCATTATATTCCCGATATGCTGGAAAGCGGTTACAACTCCGATTATGAAGGAGACTATGCCAAAGTGCACTTTACCTTCCGAGCGCCCCAGCCGTTTGCCGGAAGCGAAGTGTATGTTTTTGGAGAGTTTACCAACTACGAATGCAATCGGGAAAACAGCATGACATATAATGGAGAAAAAGGCGTTTATGAAGCTACTTTGTATTTAAAGCAAGGATATTACAATTACATCTACGGCATTATCCCAAAAGGGACTGGCCAGTTGCAAACCCAAAATACCGAAGGCAACTGGTGGGAAAGCGAAAACAATTATACCATCCTTGTATATTACCGGCCATTAGGGGGTCGGTCGGACCAACTCATCGGAATCCGCACCCTTAACTCACTGGAAGAAAGATAATGTTCAATGCCGCTTCAACAAGATCCGTGTCCCCCTGTCGTAGGTAAAATAGCTGTATACCCAGTTAATAAAAACGACCACCTTATTGCGAAAGCCCATTAAAAACATCAGGTGCACCACCATCCAGATGACCCAGGCGACAAAGCCGGTCAGGTGCATATTACCCACGTCCGCCACTGCTTTATTCCGGCCTATGGTGGCCATCGTTCCTTTGTCTTTGTACTTGAATAAAACGGGTTTTTGTTTATTTTCTATGCGGAGCAGGTTGCGGCCCAACAGTTTCCCCTGCTGAATGGCTACTTGCGCCAGCATAGGGTGACCTCTTGGCAAATCTGGATCCGTCGCTATTTGGGCTACATCTCCGATGGCAAAGATATTCTCTGATCCCAGCATTTGGTTAAACCCATTCACCTTGATGCGTGTACCCCTGGCAATAGTCTCCTGACTCAATCCTTCGGGCGCGTTACCTTTGACTCCGGCGCTCCAGATAAAATACTTGGTGTCAATGGTGGTATTATCGTTCAGATAAGCTTTCCTACCATCGTAATCTTCCACCCTTGTATTCAACTTAATCTGAACACCCATTTTCGTAAGGTACTCATAGGTCGCTTTAGAGGCGGAATCACTCATGTGATCCAGCAACTCAGGAGAAGCTTCTATCAGATAGATAGACATTAGATCCGGGGAAAGCTCCGGATAATCTTTAGGAAATATTTTTCTCCGGAATTCGGCAAGCGCCCCTGCCAGTTCCACGCCGGTGGGCCCGCCTCCAACAATCACAATGTTTAAGGCGACCTGCCTTTCCTCTTTATCAGTAAGCAACAAGGTATGCTCCAGTCCCTGCAATCCAAAGTTCCGTAAACCGATCGCTTCGTACAGGGATTTCATGCCCTTGCCTAAATGCGCAAAATTCGTATTGCCAAAAAAGTTACTAGTACTTCCTGTTGCAATGACGAGGTAATCGTAGGGAATGTGACCAATACTGGTTTCCACATAGTTTTTGTCCGGTTGTATCCTGGTCACCTCCGCGAGCCGGAAAATAAAATTCTTTTTATGGGCAAAGATACCACGTACCGGAAAAGCGATGCTGCTGGCTTCCAGCCCGGCAGTAGCCACTTGATACAAAAGAGGCTGGAAGAGATGGTAGTTTGTATTATTGATCAAGACAACCTGAAAAGGTTTATTTTTTAGGGCTCTCACTAAATTTATTCCTCCGAAACCTGCTCCGATAATTACCACTCGGGGAAGCGGGCTCTCAGGAATGTTGGGTTCAATCATGGTTTTAATTTGTATTTACCAACAAAAATAACGCTATTAAGTTTAGTATGTTGGTTACCGTTTCCGCAAGTAAAAAAGCTCCGGCTACAGCCGGAGCTCCAGAATGTGCTAATTTGTTTATTGACAAGATGGGTTTACCCAAAGCATGCTACTGTCCCAACATAAAATAAACGCCCGCTGCTAATGCGGCACCTAAAAAAGGCCCCAAAATAGGCACCCATGAGTATCGCCAGTCGCTGTTTCTTTTGCCGGGAATGGGAAGAATAGCATGCATAATACGCGGGCCCAAATCGCGCGCAGGATTAATGGCATATCCTGTGGGACCGCCAAGCGACAGCCCAATGGAAAGGACCAAAAGGGCTACAGGCAGTGCCGCCAACCCGCCTACCCCGTCCGGAGGCCAGGCTAGGTAAAAAATACCGATATCTAAAACAAAAGTTCCAAGGACTTCGGTTATAAAGTTATGCCATTTACTGCGTATGGCCGGCGCCGTACAGAAAGTCATTAACATCAGATCGGGATCATTGGGCTCGTCATAATGCTTTTTATAGGCAATCCAGACCAAAAGAGCCCCTATCATTGCTCCTATCATTTGAGCAAGGAAGTACGGCAATACATTAGCCCAGGCGAACTTTCCTGTTAATGCCAATCCCAATGTTACTGCAGGGTTAATGTGCGCTCCGCTAAACGTGTGAACACAATAAACCGGAATATACACAGCCATAGCCCAGCCAAAACAAATGGCCACCCAGCCACTGGTATCTCCTTTGTTCCCTTTAGATTTTTTAAGCAACATATTGGCCACTACGCCATCACCTAGGAGGATGAGTAAAGCGGTTCCGAAAATTTCAGCTACGAATGGTGTCATAGAACGTTTTTATTTTAATGAATAATGGACTAGGTTTTGGTTTAAAAACAAAAAAATGCTTCATTTCTTTAAAAAGATTAAGGCTTATTTCCGATGGGGTCATTCCCTTTTATCCGCCCAGTGTACTACCGTAGATATAGCCCGTTGCCATCCTTTCAGCTTTTGCTGGACATCCAACTTAGCGGAAGGGGAAAACTGTTTGTCTTTTTGCCATTGTTTTTGGATCTCATCTGTCCCCGTCCAGAACCCCGTAGCCAGCCCTGCCAGGTAGGCCGCGCCTAAAGCGGTGGTTTCTGTAATGGCCGGGCGGACCACCTCAGTCTGTAACAGGTCCGCCTGGAATTGCATGAGCAGGTCATCCACACTTGCTCCGCCATCCACGCGCAACTCTTTTATTTTTATACCGGCATCCGCTTCCATGGCTTTCAATACCTCATAGGTTTGAAAAGCAATGCTCTCCAATGCGGCACGTGCGATATGGGCATCCGTTGTTCCGCGGGTGAGCCCCACAATAATGCCGCGAGCATGCTGGTTCCAGTGCGGTGCTCCCAGACCTGCGAAGGCCGGAATCATATAAACCCCCTCGGTATCCTCTACCTTGGAAGCAAGCGATTCTACCGCCGAAGAGGAGCGAATAATACCCAATCCGTCACGCAGCCATTGTACCACTGCACCGCCGATGAATATACTTCCTTCCAGTGCATAGGTTGTTTTCCCATCTAGCTGCCAGGCTACGGTGGTTAACAGATTATTTTTGGAGGGAATAGCCTTTTCGCCGGTATTCATTACCAGGAAACAGCCGGTACCGTAGGTATTTTTTACCATGCCCGTATGCGTGCACATCTGACCAAACAAGGCGGCCTGCTGGTCGCCGGCCATACCGGCCAGTGGGATCTGTTGCGCAAGAAACTGCCCGGAGGTCTGGCCGTATTGTTCACTACACGAGCGCACTTCCGGCAAAAGAGCCGCCGGAATATCCAGCAATTTCAGCATATCATCGTCCCACTGCATTTTATGAATATTGAAAAGCATGGTTCGGGAAGCATTGGTCACATCGGTGACATGCCTTTGTCCTTTGGTAAAATTCCATATCAGCCAAGTGTCTATGGTGCCAAAGGCCAGTTTTCCGGCTTCCGCTTTTTGACGCGCTCCGTCTACATGATCCAGTATCCACCTGATTTTTGTAGCCGAAAAATAGGCATCCAATATCAGTCCTGTATTGGCTTTAATCTGGTCTGCCGCTCCCTCTTTTCGCAACTGATCACAAAAATCGGCCGTCCGCCTGTCCTGCCATACGATCGCATTATAAACCGGTTTTCCGGTTTCCCGGTCCCAGATAACGGTGGTTTCCCGCTGATTGGTGATACCAATGCCAGCTATTTGCGAACCATCCATATTGGCGTGGGTGATGGCTTCTGCCGCCACTCCCGCCTGTGTCGACCAGATCTCCATCGGATCATGCTCTACCCAGCCGGGCTTTGGGAAATATTGTTTAAACTCTTTCTGCGCTACAGACTTGATGTTACCCGAATGGTCAAAGATCATGGCCCTTGAGCTGGTTGTCCCCTGATCAAGCGCCAAAATAAACTGTTCCATAGTTATTGTTCTTTATTTTTCAATTACGAATATTTACGCATGTAAGGTAGAGTCTTTCAAAATAAAAACCAAACGAAACAAAACATACCTTATCGAAGCACATTTAAAATAGCCTCGGCCATTAAGCCGTCTCCGGCGGTATTGGGATGAACACCGTCAGGAGTCCAGTAGGAAGGGCCGGCCAATTTGGCCGCCTTGGTATAAATTTCCTGGTAAGGAATAAATACGGCCTCGTACTTTTCAGCCAGCTCCCGGGCTATCTCTCTATAGGCATCGAAAGCGGGGAACCAACTGTCGTCTACGACCTTCACATGATTTACCGCATAAGGTTCTCCTATAATAAGTTTAACATGGGGCAATTGCTTTTTAGTATTGGCCAACAGCTCATCGTAACTCTTCCGATAGGTCTTGGCTGTTCCTTTGTAATTGCCACTAAGCGTATGCCAATAGTCATTTACCCCAATTAGGATACTGAGGATGTCCGGCTTGAGCTCAATACAATCTTCCTGCCAGCGCTCAATGAGCTGAGGGACTACATTGCCGCTAATCCCGCGGTTATAAATTTTGAGCTTCTTTTCGGGATGCTTTAGCAACAACCTGGAAGCCGCAATGAAAGTATAACCAGGTCCGAGACCTTTATTGTCATTGGCGGCTTTGCGAGCGCGGTCTCTTCCCATATCCGTGATGGAATCTCCCTGAAATAAAATAACGTCATTGCTATTGACAGGGAGTTTTCTGGGGCGGTATCCCTGTTCTGCCATAGCTGCAGAAACAATTTGAGGCAGCCCCAAAGCCAGCGTGCCGCCTAATGCAGCAGTTCTGATAAAAGTTCTTCTATTCTGTGACATAATTTTGATATTTAAATTAATAAGCGCTCCAAGGTATAATGAAAACGCTAAAAATGCCAATTTTTAAGGGGAGAAATTAGCGGGTTTTCCCCTCTCGGGAGTACTTCGTATCTTTGCTATAACAATTATATCATTGAAAAAAAACAGCAACCAATACGATAGAACAGCCGTTCTGGTAGCTGGACCAACGGCTGTAGGAAAGACAAGTGTGGCTATCGCGCTGGCCAGACATTTTAATACGGAAATTATTTCTGCAGATTCCCGGCAGTGTTTTAAGGAGATGAAAATAGGCACAGCCGTACCTTCGCCCGAGGAGTTACAAGCCGTTCCACATCATTTTATTAATTCTCATTCGGTAACCACGCAAATGAACGCCGGGCGGTTCGAACAGTTTGCCGTGGACAAGGCATTGGCATTGTTGGAGAAACACCAGGTGATTGTAGTTTGTGGGGGCACGGGACTGTACCTAAAGGCATTCGCCGAAGGTATTGATTCTGTGCCGCCCGCTTCCAAGACAATAGAGAAAGAGATACAGGAACAATACCAAATAAATGGTATTGCGTGGTTGCAGCAGCAGTTGCAAGAAAAAGATCCGGAAGGTTTTTCGATGTTGGAACAGCAAAATCCGCAGCGGCTGATGCGCGCCCTTGCTGTTTATGAAACAACCGGAAAGTCCATCAGAAAATTCCAAACCGGCAAGGTAAAGGAACGACCTTTTAATATTGTGAAAATCGGATTAATGCTTCCCAAAGAAGCACTTTGGCGTCGGATCGAAAAGCGAAGCCACGACATGTTCCGCCAAGGTCTTGTAGAGGAAGCAAGCAAACTTTACGCGCTCCGTCACTTGAACGCGCTGCAGACGGTCGGTTACAAAGAGCTGTTTGATTATCTGGAAAATAAATACAGCCTGGAAAAAGCGTTACAACAGATCATTATTCATACCCGGCAATATGCCAAAAGACAAATGACCTGGTTCAAAAAGGATAAGGAGATGCGGTGGTTTTCACCCGATGATGTCAGTACAATCATCGCCTATGTCGACGCACAACTAATAAAAACAGCCTACTAAATTGATAAAGATGTTCAAAAATCAATCTGATCCTACAAAATTAACCCTCAGCAGAAAGCGTCAGTTCATGGAAGCTAATGTACCTGTAGATATTTTGGTAAACGGCTACCTGGCTTGTCAATTAAAAAATGGAGAAACCAAAACCATCAACGTATTTACTCATGATATTATCTTACTGCAGGCCGACCTGATGCGCAACAAGACGCCGGTGACAGAAGTAAATGAAACCGACAGAGAAAATAGTGTTTATGAAATATCGCATGTAATCTCCAATCCGGTCTATATAATAGGTGTAATCCTCGCGATTGTCTCTACCATTTTAATCTTCACGACCGGCCATCCGGCGTATATGGGTCTTGTAGCCCCACCCGCGGCTTTATTGCTGTACTTCAAGTTTATTAAAAAGGACCGGTACTTAAGGATATCCAAACTAAAAAAGGCGGAAAGCCTCTACCATCCTTCTGACAATTAGCTGTTCTCAGGCGCCTATTCTATGGAAAAGGTCTTTCAATTGCGAATCCCAAAGTTGACTTTGATCGGCAATTTCTTCTTTAGGGGCAAAATCTGTCACCAGCAAAACGGTTTCACTGGTTACCTCAGAACGTTTTATTTGGAATTCAAAATATTCTGATTCCGGGGCCCCTTCCCATTGGTAGCGAACCACTTCGTTGGGCGTCATCTCGACAATTTTTGCTTTTTCCGCTGATTCATTCCATGAAAAGGAAAACACATTGTCATGGACTTTCACCTGGTCTGCAAACCACTCCTGAAGCCCCGAGGCTGTAGATAAAAACTCAAATAAAATCTGCGGTGAACAGCGCACGGTATATTCTAATGTATAGGCGATTTTTCTTTTCATGAGTGACAACCCCGGTTTAAAATATTTAAAATGAAAGACCTTCAATATTGTGCAAGTATAGAAAATATTTTTATCAGACAAAATTTTTTTAAATTAATTTTCCCGCTATGATTATTCTTCCAATAAAGCCAATAAAAAAAATATATCCACTAACATTCACCGGTGGATTTATGAAAATTAATAAAAAATGAAAGTTTTTTTGGAAAATTTAAAAATAATGCTAAATTTGTCCACGGCAACAATATTAACAACTCATTAATCCTATTAACTGTATAACACCGGCTGGGTTACGGTCTTTAGAAGCGTAAAACCTTTTAAAGCTTTTTGTTTTGGTAGGCCGGGAACAGGCTAAGTAATCTGATCCAACTATGTCAATGCGACAACTTAAAATCACCAAATCTATTACCAATAGAGAGTCGCAATCTCTCGAAAAATATTTACAGGAAATCGGTAAGGTAGATTTAATCACTCCTGAAGAGGAAGTGCAGCTAGCTATACGCATCAAACAGGGGGATCGTATGGCATTGGAAAAGCTCACCAAGGCGAACCTCCGCTTTGTTGTATCCGTAGCCAAGCAATACCAAAACCAGGGGTTGTCCTTAAGTGACCTGATTAACGAGGGTAACCTTGGCCTGATCAAAGCAGCCCAGAGATTTGATGAAACCCGCGGTTTTAAATTTATTTCCTATGCCGTTTGGTGGATCCGCCAATCCATTCTACAGGCGCTTGCCGAACAATCCCGCATCGTTCGTCTTCCGCTGAATAAAGTGGGGCTGTCTAATAAAATAAGCAAAGCCTTTGCCTCCCTGGAGCAGGAATATGAAAGGGCGCCGTCGCCCGATGAGCTGGCCACACTGCTTGAATTAGGCATAGAAGATATTGAAACAACGATGGGCGTTTCTTCCCGTCATGTATCCATTGACGCGCCTTTTCAAAGTGGAGAGGAAAACAGCCTGCTTGACGTACTGGAAAACACCAACATGGAAAGTACGGACAACAAGATCACCTATTTTGAATCCTTGAAGCTGGAAATAGAGCGGTCGCTCAACACGCTCACCGAAAGACAAAAAGATGTAATTAAACTCTACTTTGGCATTGGACTCACCAATCAGATGTCCTTGGAAGATATTGGCTCCAAATTTGGACTGACCCGCGAAAGAGTCCGCCAGATTAAAGACAAAGGCATCACCAAATTGCGCAATACCTCGCGAAGTAAACTGCTTAAAAAATACTTGGGCGGAGATCGCTGATAAGAGCGACGGTAAAAGGTGGTACCAATTTGGGTTAAAGCTATAATTCCGTGTCCCGGCAAGTTTCGGCATCCAGTGCTTCCCTTACGGCTGGTATGCTCGACCTCCGCCTCTAGTAGGTGTTTAACAGGCATGAGGTGTAAAAACCCTTTCTGGGGAAGCGGATAAAAGCTTAGGGTTTTTGGGCTGACTGCCCCGACACCGTTTTTGCTAAATGAAGGACACCAGAACGCTATTTTCTTAAGCCAAGAAAAGACAGGAGTATTATCCGGCCTCAAACGACCTCTGCACGACCAAGTCATCCACAAGATGAGGATAGGAAAAGTAGAAGAGGGCGATAAGACAATCTAAATTAACGCTTGTTCACATTTCGTCGTCTTATTTCTGAGGTTTTTGTTTTCTTTGTATAACCAAAAGCCTTACATTATGAAGCCTCTCAAACCGCTGCTTACCATGATGGTGCTGCTCTTTTCTCTCCCGCTCTGGGGCCAGGTAACAACCACTAGCATCACCGGTATCGTTGAAAACACACGGGGAGAACCCTTGGTGGGCGCTACTATTAAAGCGACCCATATGCCTTCGGGAACCATTTATGGCACGGTGTCACAAACCGACGGGCATTTTACGATCCCGAACATGCGGGTAGGCGGACCTTATAAGATCGAAGCTTCCTATATTGGCCATGCCAGTCGGACCTATACGGACATTATCCTTTCTCTGGGGACCCCACAAAAATTAAATATTATTTTAAAAAGCAATGCCAGGGAATTAAACGAGGTGGAGGTGGTTTACGACAAAAATGCGGTAATAGGTCCCGAACACAGCGGAACAGTAACCAACATCAGCAACCGCGAACTGACCAGTCTCCCCACGATCAACCGGAGCATTGCCGATTTTGCCCGGCTTACTCCCCAGGCCATCGCCTATACCAATTCTTCCGATGGCAGTTCCATGGGCGTTTCCTTTGCCGGACAAAACAACCGCTATAACCAATTTACCATTGACGGAGCAAGTGCCAATGACGTTTTCGGCCTGGCGGCTTCTGGAACCAACGGGGGGCAAGCTGGAATCAACCCGATTCCACTAGACGCCATTCAAGCCGTCCATATCGTACTTTCGCCATATGATGTAACAATGAGCGGCTTTACCGGAGGAGGCATTAACGCGGTTACCAAAAGCGGCACCAATAGCTTTCATGGCAGCGCCTACAGCTATTATCAAAACCAGGATTTTGTAGGCAAAAGCATCGGCAACGGCGAAAAACTCGAAGAGTTTACCAACACCACCTACGGGATTAGTCTTGGCGGCCCCTTTGTTAAAAACAAGCTCTTCTTTTTCGTCAATGCAGAAAAACACAAGCTATCCAAACCATTGCCTTTTAATCCGGCCACATCCGGATCGGGCTCTGACTTTGATTTGGTGACCCTGAAAGATCTGAGAGAATTTGTGAAATCCACCTATCACTTTGATCCCGGCACTTATACGCATATCAACAGGGAACGCAACTCCACCTCTTTGTTTGCACGCATAGACTGGAATATCAACCAAAATAATAAACTCACGATCCGGCACAGCTATGTGGATGGAACAGACGACAACATTAGCCGTGGAGACAACAGCATCACCTTTGGCAACGGAGGATATGTCTTTAAATCTACAACAAACTCCTCGGTAATAGAGCTGACTAGTAGCTTTTCCAACCGATCCTCCAATGATTTCAGAGTCACCTATAACCGGATTCGGGATCACCGGATAACGCCGCGTTTCCCTTCCCTGATCATCAGAGAAGGCGGGCTTACTTATGAACTAGGAAGCGAACAATATTCAGGAGCCAACCAATTGGATCAGGATAACTTCACACTGACGGACAATTTTGTGCTCTACCGCGGTAAGCATACGATCACCCTAGGAACCGACAACGAATTTTTCAATATAAAAAACATTTTCCTCAGAAATTTTTACGGGAACTATGTATACAATTCTATTAATGCCTTTAAGCGCAACTCCTCAGCACCGGAGCAATATCATATCAGCTATGCTACCTCACAACAGCCCGGAGACCGGGCTGCTGCCAGCGTACATGCCGCACAGTTCAGCATTTACGGACAAGACGAATGGCAAGTCACCGAACAGTTTCGACTCACTTACGGCCTGCGTATTGACCTGCCTGTATTTTTTAACCGGCCCTCTGCAAACGTGCCATTCAACAACTCAACGGTAGCCACCGCCAATCATGTTGCCACCAACCAAATGCCCAAGTCCACCCCTTTATTTGCACCCAGAGCAGGCTTTAACTGGGATGTCAACGGGGATGGCAGAACGCAACTGCGCGGGGGTATAGGATTGTTTACCGGGCGGATCCCTTTTGTCTGGATATCAAACCAATATGCCAATACCGGCGTAGAATCGATCAAGTATGATGTATCGGGGACGGAGGTGCCGTCATCGGTCCGGTTTGTCTACCAGCCAGATCAACCACAGTTAGGCGCCTACATGCCCGCCAATCCCCAAAGCGCTCCTTCGGAAATCGATGTCACCAGTCACGCGTTTAAATATCCGCAAGTATTGCGCACCAACCTGGCTGTTGACCAAAAACTTCCCTGGTGGGGCCTGATCGCCACAGTGGAAGGTTCTTTCACTAAAACCATCAACAATATTCTGTATAAAGACATCAACCTGAAGCCTAGTACCACGAACCTTACCTTAGGAAAAACAAGCCGACCGCTTTATTCCGGAGAACGTGTAGATCCGGATTTTGCCAACGTTATCCTGTTGGGGAATACCAACAAAGGATATGCTTACACCTTTACGGCACAGGTAAAAAAACCGTTTTCAAAAGGGTGGGTCGGAAGTATCGCCTATACATTAAACCATTCTTTTTCCCTCAATGACGGCACTTCTTCCCAGGCCCTTTCCAACTGGCGTTACGCCTACAACATCAACGGGCTAAACCGGCTTGATCTGACCACTTCCAATTACGACCTTGGATCCAGGATCATGGGATATATAGCTAAGTCATTCCATTATGGGATTTTCAATACCACTATTGGGTTAGTGTACACGGGCAGGTCGGGTCAGCCCTTTTCTTATGTCTACTTTAACGATTTAAACGGAGATGACGACGAAAGTGCTGATCTCATGTATATTCCAACCGATGGAAGCCAGTTCGTTCCAACCCCTGATCAGGCGGATGAAGGAATGACGGGCCAGGATGTGTATGTGCTATTTACAAATTACATCAATTCCCAAGCCTATCTGCGTGAGCACCTGGGGAAAAACACCGAAAGAAATGGTGACCGGTTGCCTTGGGAAAACCATTTTGACCTGAAGATCGAACAGGGCGTAGAGTTTTATAAAAGCCATAAAATAACGCTATCCTTAAACATCCAGAACATAGGCAATCTGCTCAACAAAAAATGGGGACACGCTTACTTTGTCAGTCACCAGGAAGTAACGCCGGTCACAGTCAACGAGGGAGCAATACCCAGCCCGACTTTCACTTTTAATCCAAAATACGGTCTAAACGACCTGAATGGAGAAAAGAAGGTATATAACTACGGTGATTTCACTTCCAGGTGGCGGATGCAATTGGGGCTCCGGTACAGCTTTTAAAAAGCAAGAACCGGCTTGTTAAAGCCCTGATTAAATGGGATTTTGCCCTCTTTTTGTTTGGCGAACCTCAACATGGCCGCGTCGCCACGTGGCGTATCCACCTGTGCCCGACGGTCCTATCGACTGACTTTCTCGAAGTACTAAAATTCCTCACTCGATTTAATTCCCTTCAGGCAACCATGTTTTTCCCAAAGGCGATATTGTGTACGCAGCGGGGTGCGATTGATTTTATAAGAATATTCGCTGTCCAATTTACTTAAATCGGGCTTGCCAGCATTCACCCAGGCCGTATACCAAAAACTGGCCGTTGTTTGAATAGCAAGCTGTAATTGCTTTTCGATCATGCCATTAAGACGTTGTTGCCAGGCTTTTGCAAATGCTTTTGAGTAATAGGACTGATTGTATTGGTTCTTACGGATCTTGCCATTTTCGTCCTGTTCATAGATTTTATTTTTTGACCAGCTTTCCATTAATTCTTTTTCAGATTCCAACAACGGTCGAACAAGCGCATGGCTTTGCTTGATGATATCCCAGGAAGCTTTTTGAATGTCTTTTATATAATGTGCGGGTGGCGTATTAAGGTTAAAAGAGGATCCAAAAAACTCTGGAATCAGGGATTCAAATAAGGCATGTACCCCTTTTTGGCCGGTCAATTGCCCATCGTAATTTTTGGTCGTATGCAGGGGTTGATAACCATCCCCGATATAATGGGCCAGGTCGGCAGAAAGAAATAGGATTTTCGCCTTATTGCGTTGTCTAAAGGCGCTGGTCAATTTTTCCATCACCAGCTGAATATACCAGGGTAAAACGCCATATCGATACAGAGAATCTTTCCCGTACTTTTCCACTGCTTTTTCCCAGGAGGCCGGCAACGCGCCAAACGGATGCAGTCCGTAGATATCCACATCAATGAAATGACGAGGAAACTCATGTCGGTCATTTAACACATACTTTCGCAGATCAGGAACTGACGCTTCGATGGTGATAAAATCAATATGGTTAAAATAAAAAGCGCGCATGGGTTTGGGCAGAGCAAATACCGCGGCCCTGTTGATGTGCTGATGTCCCCATACTCCCCAGGCCCGCGCGAAATAAGAGCCATTGAAAATAAATAGCAGACAGAGGAGCACCATACCTGTCTTTCTCAACATAAGCATGTGTTTAAGCAATGAATGAAAATATCAAATATAGAACAAATCCAATTACTAAAATTTTGTGAAATCAATTGCGCTATTTTTCTCAATCACACAATTGTAGTAGGTTTGAGCAGCAAAACATGAGAATAACCCAACGAATTATACCAATCTTGCTCCTGATTCTCCTGTCCTTTTCATTGGAGACCTTGGCACAGCGAAAGGTAAGTGTGATCGGACAAGTGACGGATGCCGATAACCATAAACCGCTTGTGAGGGTAAGCGTTTATAACATCAGCAAAGGTACGGGCACCATGACGGACAGTTTGGGAAAATACCGGATTTCCGCGAAGGATTATGATCGCATTGTATTTTCTTACATCGGGTACAGAAATGATACGGTACAGATTAATGCGCTTTATCAAAGGCAGGCCATCAATATAAGATTAAAGAAGAATGATTTTAGCATTCAACCGGTAGAAATTATCGGCCAGCGGCCCGATTACGCCAGGGATTCCGCACAAAGACGCTACTGGTTCTCCGGTGCTTTGAATCAGGATAAGGTCAACGGCTGGGGCGCTGTAGCGCATCCCATCAGCGCGTTGTATGACGCCCTTAGCGGCCGTCAGAAGCGATTGTGGCGTTTCCAAAAAGATTATAAAGCTTACGAACAACAAAAGTATATTGAATCCCGGGTTCATCCCAAACAGATTGAATCACTTTTTCAGCTCAAAGGCGATTCTTTAAAAGCCTTTTTATTGTGGTACGACCCGAGTTATATTTTTGTGCGCAATGCCACTGATTACGAGTTGTTGGTAGACATAAAAAGAGCGGTAAAGCGCTTCAGAAAAGTATATGTGATGAAGCCGAATATGGACCTGGACAACCAGAATGTGCGATAGTGAAGCTGAAGCGACAAAGGGGTTTTAAGCGCTGTTCCAAAAAAAACCCGCAGCTCATAAAGAACCACGGGTACAAACAAACGAATCGCCTCAAAAGTTATAATAATTTATTCAACGCATCGATGTAGGCATTCACCGATGCGTTTACAATATCTGTGCTATAGCCAAAACCGTAGTAGGATTTCCCGTCATGAACGACGCGCATATTCACCTTGCTCACATCATCACTTCCTCCATTCATGGCCTGTATATTAAATTCTTCGATTTTTACTGTATCTTCTACAATTTTATGGATGGCATTAATGGTAGCATTCACCGGTCCGTTGCCCGAAGCACTGGCCTCTTTCTCTTCTCCTTTCATAATGAGTCGAACAGTAGCCATGGGACGCAGCGGATTACCACAAACGACCTGAACCAGTTTTACCCGTACACCTTCCGTTGCGGTTTGTTCCTGTTGTTTATCACCGCCCATAAGCATGAGCAGATCATGGTCATTGACTTCTTTAATGCGATCCGCCATTTCAAGAAAATGGGTATAGGTATCTTCTAAATTAATTTTGTCAATTTGGTAGCCCAGGCGCTCTAGCCGATGCTTCAGCGCATGGCGGCCGCTACGCGCTGTAAGGATAATAGAATGAGAAGGAATGCCGATGTCTTCCGGATTCATGATCTGGTAGTTCTCCTTATTCTTCAAAACGCCATCTTGATGAATCCCCGAGCTGTGGGCAAAAGCGTTTTTACCTACTATAGCCTTGTTGGCCTGTACTGGCATACGCATCCTTTGAGACACCAGGTTGCTGAGGTTATAAAACTTTTTCGCATCAATATTGGTTTTTAAACCAAGGGTTTGTTCGTGTACTTTCATGATCATGCTCACCTCTTCAAGCGAAGTATTGCCCGCACGTTCTCCTACTCCATTGATCGTTCCTTCTATCTGCCGTGCACCCGCCTGCAGTCCAGCCATAGAATTAGCGGTAGCGAGTCCCAAGTCATTATGACAATGAACCGAAATGATTGCCTTGTCGATATTAGAAACATTATTGACGAGGTAGCTGATCTTTTCCGCATACTGTTCGGGAAGACAATAGCCGTTTGTATCTGGAATATTTACTACAGTCGCACCCGCCGCAATCACCGCCTCCACCATTTTGGCCAGGTAAACATTATCGGCACGTCCGGCGTCTTCGGCATAAAACTCAATGTCCTCTACAAACTTTTTCGCATATTTTACGGCTGCTGTCGCACGTTCTAAAATAGCCTCTCGCGTGCTGTTGAATTTATTTTTTATATGAATATCCGATGCTCCGATACCCGTATGAATGCGCTTGCGCTTTGCGTATTGCAAAGACTCCACCGCAGCATCAATGTCTTTATTATTGGCGCGGGTAAGCGCACAAATAACAGGCTCACTCACCGCTTTGGAGATTTCTATTACGCTTTTAAAATCCCCAGGACTGGAAATCGGAAACCCCGCTTCTATTACATCTACCCCAAGTAACTCCAACTCTTTGGCAATCTCGATCTTCTCTACAGTGGTTAACTGACACCCCGGGACTTGTTCCCCATCTCTCAATGTCGTATCAAAAATATAAACCTGGTTATTAGCACTCATAGTCGTTTGGTTTATTTGGTTATTTAATCATTAGGTTATTGATCAGTTTTCGACGGTTTTAAAGTCTATGGTGTATCCACTTCACCACCCTGAGTAACACTTATAGTTAACAGCTATAGCAGATTATAAGTACGCTTTATAACTAAACAATTGGTTTATCGCGTACTATCCTTTCGTTTACAATCGTCTTTCATTCGCTGCCGCTGCCCCAATCCTTTAATCGAGCAATGCCTCCACCACCTTCTCTCCCATTGCGTTCGTTCCTAAGATAAACTCATTGGGCGTATTTTTCTGCGCAATATCCACCGTCCGGTACCCCTGCCGTAAGGTCGTTTCAACAGCCCGGATGATCTGCTCCGCCTCTTTCTTTAGCCCGAAAGAAATTTCCATCAGAAGCGATGCGGATAAAATACAGGCCAGCGGATTAGCGATTCCCTTGCTTGCGATATCATGGGCAGAACCATGAATAGGTTCATAAAAACCAATGTTGTCTCCAACAGAAGCAGAAGCCAGCATACCCATGGATCCGGCGATTTGCGAAGCTTCATCAGTAAGGATGTCGCCAAATAGATTACCGGTTACCACCACATCAAAACGTTTGGGGTCTTTAATCAGTTGCATGGCTGCGTTGTCTATAAACATATGTTCTGTTGCTATACCGGGAAACTCCCTGGCGACTTCCTGAACCACGCTTCTCCACAAACGTGAGGTTTCCAATACATTGGCTTTATCGACAGAACAAACTTTTTTCTTACGAGTCGTAGCAGCCTGATAGGCCTTCCGAACAATCCTTTCTACTTCAAACCGCTGATAACTCATCAGGTCAGAAGCCCAGTTGTTGTCATCCGCTTTCTTTTTTTCTCCGAAGTATACCCCACCGGTAAGCTCTCTGAAAAATAAAATATCCGCTCCTCGTAATATCTCGGGTCGGATACTTGATGCACTTAATAATTCATCAAATAACCTGATGGGCCGAAGATTGGCGTACAGCCCCAATTCTTTACGGATCTTTAACAGCCCTTGTTCCGGCCGTACTTTTAACGTCGGGTCATTATCATATTTTTCATGCCCAATGGCTCCGAACAATATGGCGTCGCTTCCTCTGGCTTTCTGGAGCGTTTCTTCCGGCAAAGGGTCACCGGTACGTTCAATAGCCGTATGTCCCATCAATCCGTCATCAAAACTAAACTGATGCCCTTGTTTTTCAGCAATGACTTCGATCACTTTCTTTCCCCAGGGGGTAACCTCCTGGCCAATTCCATCTCCCGGGATGACTAATATTTTTTTTTGTATTCCCATTTTGCAATTGTGGTTATTGTTTTCTGTTGCCTGCAGCGACAGGCCCCTGTCGCTCCTCCCTCCTGTCAATGATTGACTGCTGCCGCTTTTTCATATTCCTCAATGGCGTCTTTGTGACTCAATAAATAGTCAATGTCGTCATAGCCATTCATCAGGCATTCTTTTTTATAGGCATTGATCTCAAATTTTTCCTCCGTTCCAGCACCCACTAATCTTATCGTTTGTTTTTCGAGGTCCACCTCAAGGACCGTATCCTGATCGTTTTCTACTGCTGCAAATATTCGCTGTAAGAAGTCTTCGGAAACCTGAACAGGCAATAAGAAATTATTTAATGCATTATTTTTAAAAATATCGGCAAAGAAACTACTTACCACAATCCTGAATCCATAATCAGCCAATGCCCAGGCGGCATGTTCCCGCGAAGAGCCACAACCAAAATTTTGACCGGCAACCAGAATATCCCCCTTAAAAGCAGGATCATTTAGTACAAAATCTGATTTTGGTTTAGTTTCATCATCATCTTCATAACGCCAGTCACGAAATAAATTTTTACCAAATCCTTCCTTTGTCGTGGCTTTTAAGAAACGAGCCGGAATAATCTGGTCCGTATCTATATTTTCCACAGCTAACGGCACTACGGTAGAGGTTATTTTTTTGAACGTTTTTGACATTTTTTTTATTTAAGCTTTTAATCGCGGTTTATTCTAGCCCATCGGCATTTGTGACCGGTAAACGTGCTCGTTATACGACGTACCGGTGTTTAAGTTTTAAATCCTTTCTTCCTACAGATACTCTCTTACATCCACTATTTTTCCGGTAATGGCTGCAGCGGCGGCAGTTAGCGGACTCGCCAGAAAGGTCCTCGCCCTTGGTCCCTGACGTCCCTCAAAGTTTCGATTAGAGGTAGAAACACAGTATTTTCCCGCGGGGATTTTATCCTCATTCATGCCCAAACAAGCCGAACAACCCGGTCCCCGAAAGCTGAAACCGGCTGCTGCAAATATTTGATGTAACCCTTCTTCGAAGACCTGCTTTTCCACCTGCTTAGACCCCGGAATAACCCAGACTTCCACATTATCCGCTTTCTTTTTTCCTTTTACAAAGTCTGCAATCATTCGGAGGTCTTCAATACGCGAGTTTGTGCAACTTCCCATAAAGACATAATCCACGGATTTATTCAATAAAGAAACACCATCCTGCAAAGCCATATATTCAAGCGCTTTTTTGAATGACTTTTGCTCATGAGAAGCCAGTTGATCAGCCGAGGGAATCGTGCGGGTTACTCCCATTCCCATACCGGGATTGGTACCATAAGTAATCATTGGCTCAATTTCCGCCGCGTCAAAGGCGAGCACGTTGTCAAATGCTGCGTCTTCATCAGAATACAACGTCTTCCAATATGCCATGGCTTCATCCCATTGTGCACCTTTCGGGGCGAACTCACGCCCTTTCATATAATCAAATGTCGTTTCATCCGGCGCGATGATACCGCCTCTGGCTCCCATTTCAATACTCATATTGCAGATGGTCATACGGGCTTCCATGCTCAGGTTCCGGATGGTATCCCCCGCGTATTCAACAAAATAACCGGTAGCTCCCGAGGCGGAGATTTTGGAAATAATGTGCAAGATAATGTCCTTGGAAAGTACGCCATCATTAAGCTTTCCGTTTACCTCAATTTTCATCCGCTTTGGCTTGTATTGCAACGTACATTGCGTGGCCAGTACCTGTTCCACCTGGGAGGTGCCTATACCAAATGCGATGGCTCCAAAGGCGCCATGTGTAGAAGTATGGCTGTCTCCGCAAACAATGGTCATGCCCGGGCGTGTAATACCCAGCTCCGGACCGATAACATGTACAATCCCCTGGAAAGGGTGACCCAGCCCATATAATTCAATGCCAAAGTCCTTACAATTTTCAGTAAGCATTTCTACCTGTTTGCGACTTAATGCTTCTTTGATGGGTAAATGCTGATTAAGCGTAGGTACGTTGTGATCAGCAGTAGCATGTGTTTGCTTTGTACGGAAAACAGGGATCTCACGTTTCCGCAATCCCGAAAATGCCTGCGGACTGGTTACTTCATGAATAAAATGCCTGTCTATATACAATACATCGGGAAAGTTGGGCTTCCGTGCTACAACATGGGCATCCCAGACTTTATCAATCAGTGTTTTTCCCATAACTATTTTGTTTCTATAAAGCGTGTCGTCAAAAGTATTTTCTTTCCTTGTGAAAAAAAGCACTAATTTTATATTAATTACAATATTCAAAATAGAAAAAGTAAATTAAAATATTGACATTCAATGAATTAAAAAATAAATATTCCAATGCCCAATTCAAAAAAAGACCCTTTATTTCTCCTGATCAAATCGCTTTCCAAGGCGGAAAAGCGAAATTTCAGGATCAGCAATACATGGGATTCAAAGGAAACCGAGCCGCTGTTCATGCAGCTTTTTAATGCAATGGATAAGGCTGATCATTATGACGAAAGGCAAATAAAAAAACTGGTTCCCGGATTAAAGAAACAACAACTATCCAACCTGAAAGCTAACCTCTATGAGCATCTGTTGGAAAGCATGCGCGCGCTGAGCAGGCAAAAAGATATGCGTATCCGCATCCGTCAATGGGTCGACTACGCCCAGGTGTTGTACAATAAAGGCTTGTATCAGCAAAGCCTCAAACTACTGAATAAAGCCAAACTGCTGGCTACCGCCCACCAGGAAATCGAACTAAAGATGCAGGTATTGGAATTCGAAAAGCTAATAGAAGCCAGGCACATTACCAGAAGCATTGAAAACCGGGCGGAGCAGCTGAGTGAAGAATCCCTGACATGCATCCGGCAGCTGCGAAGCCTCAGCCATCTGAGTAGTTTGGCACTCAACCTCTACGGGATGTATTTAAAGATGGGACATGTCCGCAACGAAAAAGAAGCGCTGATGCTGCGTACTTTTTTTAAAAATAATTTGCCGGCAGAACAACCCGAGCTTACTGATTTCCTGAATGACATGACGTTTTATGAAAAAGTCAATCTTTATCAGGCCTATTCTTGGTATGCCTATATCTTACAGGATTTTTTATTGTTTTACCGCTATACCCAAAAATGGGTAGACCTGTTTGACAGCTATCCGTCGCAAAAGAAGACAGATCCTTCCCTGTATCTGAAAGCGATGAATAACCTGTTAACTGCGCATTTTTTTAACCGTAACTATCATAAGTTTTGCAGTTCTTTAGCCCAACTGGAGGACTTCTGGCATACCCATGAAAAACATTTTAATGAAAATACAAAAACCTTGGCTTTTGTACATACCTACACAGCAAAAATAAACAAGCACTTTCTGGAAGGGACTTTCAGTGAAGGCACTTTCATTGTCCCAGATCTGATGCATCGGCTTCAACAGCACCAGATACAAATTGACCAGCACCGTATCTTAGTTTTTTATTACAAAATCTCCTGCCTTTATTTTGGAAGTGGGGACAATAGTACAGCGATTATTTTTCTCAACAAGATCATTAATCTGAAAATTGGAAATCTGCGATCGGATATCCAATGTTTTGCACGCATTCTTCACCTGATTGCTCATTATGAATTAAAAAACTACGATCTTACTGAATATCTTTTAAAATCAGTATATCATTTTTTAGCCAAAAATAAAGATTTGAGTGCCGTGGTAGAAGAGATGTTGCGGTTTTTAAAAAAGTTCAACCATGTAGGTATTCGGGGTTTACGCCCCGCTTTTATTGAATTAAAAGAAAGGTTGGAGCTCATTGCCCAGAATCCTTATGAACGCCGTTTTTTTCTCTACCTGGATGTGATCTCCTGGTTGGAAAGTAAGATAAACCGGAGGCCGGTACAGGAAGTCATTCGCGAAAAATTTATAAAAAAAGTACCGCGGATATAAAGACGGTGGCCATTAATCGTTCCGGAACAGAATAGCGTTAAAGACCAAAAACCCCTTCCTACTATTTGAGGAAAGGGCTTTTTATCAACCAAAATCAGGTGTAGACTCACTTTAAAACTTCAGCCAACTTCTTTTCCAAGGCCGCTCCGCGTAGGTTGTGTCCGATGATCATTCCATTGGGATCAATCAGCCAGTTAGCCGGGATGGCATGAACGCCGTAGATTTGAGCTACTTCATTCTTCCAGCCCTTCAGGTCGCTCACTTGGGTCCACGCAAGTTTATCCTCTTTTATAGCGGCTTTCCATTTTTTTGCATCCTCATCCAGAGACACGCCCAGAACCGTGAAGCCTTTATCTTTATACTGGTTGTACGCTTTCACTACATTTGGGTTTTCCGCCCGACAGGGACCACACCAACTCGCCCAAAAATCTACCAATACATATTTGCCTTTAAAATCAGACAGGCTCACCGGATTACCCGCTACGTTATTCTGGGTAAAGTCTAACGCCGGCTTACCGATGGATGTTTTCTCCATAATGACCAGTCTTTCTGAAAATTTCTTACCCGGCATGCTGTTTTGTACGGAAGTATCCAATGCGGTAAAAAGTTTATTTAATTGTTCATAGGAGCTGCTGTAGGTTAATCCCTGCAGCTGACGCAAGCTGACGAAGCTCTGAGGATTGGCACGGATGAAAGCCTTTATTTTTTCATTCTTTTGCTCGTCTAACTGTTCGCCTTTCTTCTTGAGCACCGCCATTTTTGCAGTGTCACTATTTTTTACCGCCTCGCGATATTGCTTGTAGAGATCACGTTGTTGATCAGTAAGGTCCTGCACCAATGCAGTATACTTTTGATACTCGTCTTGAGAAGCTGATCCGGTAATTTTTTTGGTTTGATGTATAGAATCCGCACGGCCGGTAATTTGAATAGCGGCATTTTCTAAGTAAAACCAAATGTATCCATTGAGGCTCTTTCCATAGACCCGCGCCATAACAGGATTCGCTACTTTCCCGTTAAAAACAAACCGGCCTTCTTTAACTTCAGCAGAATCGGTATGGGTAGAATCTCCACTGCGCCAGCTTAAATAAATGTATGGTGCCTCTAATCCCTGGATATCGCCTTGGATGGTAAAACTGTCTTTCGGCGCCTGCCGACAGGAATAGATCGTAAGAAATGCAATAGATAACAGGAGAATTGATTTTTTCATTATGTGTTTTTATTAGATTACAACTACAAATTAAGATTACGTATGCTCGACTACATATTTTGTGTTTTTTCCAAAAGCTTTTTTGCAATCTTCTGAATCTTGGAACTGTCTTGCAAGGAGAGCGCATACGCTTTTTTTGCTGCTTTTACCGCCTCCCGCTTCTTCCCAAGACTGTAACAAATTTCAGCTAAGGTACCCTGGTTGGAATAATTTTCCGGGTTTATGGTTACCGCCTGCTTGGCCAGCCTGTATGCAGGTTTTAAAAATCCTTTATTATCGGCATACTCAGCACGTCTTGCTATAAAGCTTAGCGTAGCATCATCATCTTTCAGCAATGTGGAGGCATATTTTTTTGAAATAGCAGTAAAAGTCCGCAGGTCATCGTTGGTAATGTAATAATCGAGTTCAACTTGAGCCGCGTTAACTTTATGTTCGGGTTCGGGCAACGACTTAAGCTGTTTTAATGTACTAAAAAAGGCTTCCTTTTTATCTTCCCTTGAAAGTCCATACAATTTTCGAAGTAAACAACGGCCGGTTACCGCATCTACTGCACTGTCTCCGTATTGCGTCCTAAAGTAAGTTTCGTTTTCCTTCATAAACCGGTAAAGCGTGCCTTCCAAATCCGTAGCCAGCTCACTGACCGCCTTCCACCCCAACGGGGTTTTCAATTGCGCGTCGGTTACCGTTGCCACCAATACTGTCTTCAGGGAGTCCGCCTTCTTTCTGTTTAATTTTTGTAAAACTTCAATATAGTTAAGCAAGGTAAACAGGCTCCTGTCACCCTGTTCATATTTTTCGGCCAATATGCTGGAGGAACGATCCGGACTTAATGCCCTTCTCCCTTCATCCATAAACTCAGCGGCATCCATGCGGGAGGTAGACTTATGGATCAGCGTACCTGCTCCGTCCAAAAAAAGATAAGTAGGAAAGACCTGGACATTGTACTTTTTAGTGTAGCCCGGGCCTATCCCTTTTTCCATGTCCATGGCCAGGTTAACAAAGTGATCATTATAGAATTGTGCCACACTATCCAGCGTAAAAATATTGTCGGCCATCCATTTGCAAGGCGAACACCAAGAGGTATAGCAATCCACAAAGATCAGCTTATTCGATGCTTTCGCTTTTTTCAATGCGGCTGTCATATTCTGATCCATAAAGTGTATCTCCATACTATTTTGCGCCACCGTCCTGTCAAAGGAGCAAAAGGTCAGCAAGACAATTGCTATGCAAATTAATTTCTTAACGGTTTCCGTACGCTTCATTTTTTTTTGATTTACTAGTTCTGATCATCTTCCGTTTAAGCCAGATACTGCTCCCCGGCTGCCACTCAATACCCCGGATTTTGTTTCACTACCCCTTTCGAAGCATTTATGCTGCTCAGCGGAATGGGAAGAATATACCTGTTTTCACTTTTCACCCCCGGCTTAAATGCGGCTATTTTCAGGTCGTCGTTGACCGTGTACCGCACCAGGTCAAACCAGTCCTCTCCATTTTCACCCCCCAGCTCCAAGACCTTCTCTTTACGTATAGCTTCCAGCAATGCAGCTTGGCTGTGATCATTATTAACCGGCATATCCACGCGTGACCTGATCACATTTAAGGCATTCCGGGCGGCAGCAAATTTATTGGTTCTGGCGAGGGCCTCCGCTAAGATCAGGTATACCTCATCGAGCCGGAGAAAATATTCTGTCTCAGCAGTCAGCGGCTGATTATCGACAGTAGCGCCCGGAAACTTCGCATTGCGCAAAGCGCCGGCATCGTTAACCGAAATACATGCCGGCTTGCGATTATCTCCTGTCAGCACGCTGTCGTAGTAATGCGAAGGAAGGTAATAAGCCCTAAACATAAAGGACTTGTTATTCCTTTCATTCGTTGCATCGAAAGGCGTGGCGAATAAACATTCTTTCGAATGATATTTAAAAAGGCCTGCGGAGTCCATGAAGATGTATGCAAACTTGTCTTCCAGGTGTACAGCGGTAGATTCAGTTACTTTTTCTGCGGCTTCTGCTGATTCCGCATAGCGGCCTGCATATAAAAGTACTTTTGCTTTCAGCCCCCGTGCCGCTACTTTGGAGGCATAAACGGCCGTAGTATAATCCGGTGCATACTGCATGGCATAATCCAGATCCTGTAGGATCGTATCGTAACATGCTTTTACCGTTTGGCGTGGAAAAGGATCTATATTTTTCACCGGCTTCGTTCGCAATACAATTCCGTATTCTGAATCCATATGATAAAACTGACCAAAATGACGCAACAGATCAAAATGCATAAACGCCCGCAAAAACCTGGCCTCTCCGATAATCTCCTTTTTTCGCGGGTCATCTGTTTGCAAGCGACCGGTTTTAGCAATAACGTGATTACACACATTAATCACTTGATAACATTTGGTATAAACGCTCTTGATATAGTAATCATCCGGATCCGGGTTGTTGGTATAAAAACTGTTTTCAGATGCGCCGGCCCAGGGCCCCGGTTCAAAGGTCAACCCCATAAGACTCGTAAGTCCCGGCATATATACAATCAAATCAAGGCCCTTGGTCAACAGCCCATACGCGCCTGTCAACACTTTTTCCGCCGAGGGGATATCCGTGATTACTTCACTTTCATTGAGTTGATAGACTGGTTTCACCTCGGTGACGTCAAAAAGATCACAGGCACTTGTCATGGACAAGACAACAACTGTGGCTACAATAAATATTTTTCGATTTATTTTCATATCTGTTTTTTTATATCTGCATGCAAGCTTGTTTTAAAATTCAACATTGAAACCGATGGTAAAGGTTCTGGTCTGTGGATAGATATTGCTATCGTACCCCTGGCTTAGGGTTCCCGGCGATGTATTGACTTCAGGATCCAGTCCTTCATAAGGCGTAAAAATAAATACATTGGTTGCAGAAACATAAAGCATAATGTCTTTTATAAACATCCGCTGCAGAGACGGTGTATTCAGTCTGTAACTTATCTGTAAGTTTTTCAGGCGAAAGAAAGAAGCATTTTCAATGAAGAAATCAGAATCACGCCCGTTATTATTCGGGTCATTCAATACTACACGCGGCAGATCGGTGTGTGTGTGATCCGGGCGCCAGGCATTCAGGATACCGGTAGCATAATTTTTATTGGCATTGTCAAAAAGCATCACCGATTTTCTGCCATTGTCATAAAGGTAGTTGCCTACGCTATAGGTGAAGAATACATTGAACTGAAAATTCTTATAGCGCAAGTTATTCAGCCATCCTCCGTAAAAATCCGGTTCTGCTTTCCCTATCGTAACAATATCCTCAGAGGTTACCTGCCCATCACCATTGACATCTTTAAACCGGAAATCCCCAGGCTCAGTGCCCGGTGACTGGTAATAGCCATTGGGCGCTTTATCATTCAGCGCATTGATTTCCGTTTGCGACTGGAAAATTCCCTCCACTCGATATCCGGTCATAGTCCCCAACGTGTTTCCTTCCTCCAGTCCATACATGTCACCATAATCCAGTTTTTTGATCACACCCTTATATTTGCTCACGTTAAAATTGACCGACCAACGAAAATCTTTCTGATGCATTACCTCGGCATCAATTTGCAACTCAATGCCGTGATTTAAAATATCCCCGGAATTGACGAGCATATCAGACCCACCCGTTTCGCTGGGAATATTAGAGTAGAAGATCAGCCCGCTGGTATATTTTCTGTAATAATCCAGGGAAGCGCGAATGCGGTTACGCCACAGCCCTATATCAATACCGGCATTGTATTGTGTGGTTGTCTCCCACCGGATATCCGGGTTGGGAACTGAGTTAGGGATGACCCCATTGACACCATTATAAAAGCTGCCGGTCGTAAAAAAGGTTGAGTACAGGAAATCACCAAAGTTCGCGGAGCCGGTCTTCCCTCCTGACAAGCGGATTTTCAAATCATTAATGCCCGGAATATCACGCATAAAGTCTTCTTCGGAAATACGCCATGCCAACGCACCGGAAGGGAAAAGCCCCCAGCGGTTCTCCGGACCAAATTTAGTGGATTTGTCCGCCCGTCCGGTGAAAGTAACATAATATTTTCCCGCATAATTGTAGTTGGCACGAAGGAAATAAGATTCCAGCCCACTGATGCTCCCTGAACTGGTGTACCGACTGATCTCTGCCGCCGATCCCAGGTTGTTCAATACTTTATCGTCCGGAAAATTCGTTGATGAAATATAGAGCTGTTCGCTTTTATCCTGCTCAAATGAGGCGCCCGCCACAGCATTGACATAACTTTTGCCATAATTTTTAATGAGGGTAAGGGTGTTGTCGAATATCCGGCTGCTCTGATTGTTGCTTCTGTCATCGCGCGAGCCTTTGCGGTTGTTCCGCATCTCAAATACATCGTAACTTGGCGTATAACGCAGGTAGTCTCCTTCTGTGCGATGATAAGAATAGGTAGAGCGGAATTTCAGGCCTGGAATAATTTCCAATTCAGCAAAGATAGAAGCCGCTATATTTCTTTGTTTTGTTTCATCCGGATACGTCGATTTGGCTACCGGATTGCTTTGAACGCTGTCTGGTGTTGTGGCGTAGTTGCCCAGGGAATCATATACGGGTACATCCGGACGATAGCTGGCTATCTGATAGTAAAATGTGCTTCCTTTGCCTTTGCTAAGGGATTGTCCGTAGTTGACATTAATCCCGGTTTTCAGACGATCCGTTACCGGTGTTTCTACACGCGCTCTAAGGTTATAGCGTTTAAAGTTGCTGGATTTTATGACACCCAGCTGGTCTGCAATGCTTGCCGAAAAAGAGTACAGGGTACCCTTCACCGATCCCCCGTCCAGACCAATATTCCAGGTGTTGGATGCGCTGGTACGGGTTACGAGGTCCTGCCAGTCGGTATTGGTGTTTTGATAGATCAGAAAATCATCAGGGAAAGGCTCCTCTGCGTTTTTATAAGCAGTTTTGGCGACCTGCACAAACTGATCGGTATTCAACATATCATATTTATTGGTAAACCGGTCAAAAGTGGCGGCATAATTAAAACGGAGCGTGGGGGCCTGCCCGGCCTTGCCACTTTTAGTCGTAATAATAACCACGCCGTTAGAAGCCCTGGAACCGTAAATAGCAGCAGCAGAAGCATCTTTTAAAATATCTATGCTGGCGATATCCTGTGGGTTCAGCCAGGAAAGCGGTGACAAATTATAATACCGCTGGTCAGAAAGTTGATCTGCTCCCAGTCCGCCTCCTATTTGTACCGGTATCCCGTCAATTACGTACAGCGGTTCATTAACCCCCAATACGGACGTAGCTCCACGAATACGAATAGAAGCATCCGCTCCGGGCGCCCCGGATGTTTTGGTGACATAGACACCTGGCGCATGCCCGGCCAACGCCACGTCAAAAGTAGAGGTGTGCATCTGGTTGAGCGTTTCTCCACTTATGGTAGAGATGGCACCGGTAAGGTCTTTCTTTTTTACTTCCCCATAGCCAACGACTACCATTTCAGTCAGCTGGCTGCTGCTCTTTAGCAGCGTGATGTTGAGGGTTGATTCGTGGCTTACTACCACGCGCTTATCGTTATAGCCGATATAGCTGATTTGCAGCGTATCACCCGGAGAGGCCCGCAGGCTGTATTGACCGTTTTGATCAGTTGCGGTTCCTTCTTTCGTACGTTTATTCTGAATCGTGGCGCCTACCAGCGGATTACCTTCCTGGTCGGTCACCTTCCCCTTGATGATCATTGCCTTGTTTTCATGAGGTAGCTTTGTCGCTGTTCTTTTCTCGGGCCTGAGTATAATGGTGTGGTCAACGATTGTATACGCAAAAGGCTGTTGAAGAAAAACAACACTTAATGCCTGTTTCAGGGGCACATTTTTTACGTGAATAGTAACCGGCTTTGCCTCTTTCAGTAATGACCCCGTATAGACAAAGGAATATCCTGTCTGTCCTTTTATGGCTGAAAAAACTTTTCTTATGGAAGCGTTGGATGTCGTCAGGGATACGGATTGCGCATAAGCCCATACAGGCAGTTGCAACAAAAGTGCTGCTAACACCAGTAAAGTGGTCCGCCCTTTAGAAGCTTTAAAAATAATCCTGCTTTTTTTGGATAAATTTAATCGCATATTGTTATTTTAACACTTGTAAATGAATAGTCATCTGGTCACCGTTACTTTTCTGCCGGTTAGCTTAAAGTGTACTGCTTCGGTAGATTCCAGCATTTTAAACAGACTCGACAACTTGGTATCTCTTGGTATATTCACATAAAATTTTTCAACGGGCGGATTATCATAAACGACTTGAAGATTATACCATCGTGCCACCTGTCGCATAATGGTCTGTATGTCTTTCCCATTAAAAATAAACAGGCCATTTTTCCAGGCCGTCACTTCTGTCGTATCAACTGTCATAATATGAATTTGCTCATTTTTTATAAGGGCCTGCCGCCCAGGTCTGATTACCACTTCTTTCGCTCCCCTGGTCACTTTAATGGATCCTTTTATTAATGTAGTGCTGATGCCTTGTTCCTGGTCATACGCGTGGACATTGAACTCGGTTCCCAAAACGTCAACAAGGCAGCCCCGGCCGGAGGATGTTTTTACCTGGGCACGAAAAGGTCTGGAAGCATCGGGAGCTACTTTAAAATAAGCTTCTCCGCTTATCTCCACACGTCTTTCTTTGTCCGTAAAAGCCGTAGGATATCTTAAAGTACTGGCGGCATTCAGCCATACCTTGGTTCCATCGGGTAGAATCAGACGATATCGTCCGCCTTTGGGAGTATGCAAGGTATTGTAAACGACAGCTGTAACGTCCTCCCCTGTATTTTGGTAAGTGAGTTTACCTTTACCCACCTTGACCACCTGTGCGTTGCCCTGGCGTGCGAGCCTGCCATTGGAAACACTGTCCAACGCTACTTTTGTACCATCTGACAAAGTCAGAACGGCCTTATTGCCGCCTGGTAGAATATTTTGGTATGGGTTGGCATCAGCAACGGTTTTAACCGGCACACGCTTATCGTTCTGGAACAGCAGGAAGCTGCCCAATCCGATCAGGAACAATAAAGACGCTGCCGCTGCAATCCTGAAAACCAATTTTTTTCTATGCTTTGTCTTGTCTTTCTCCACTGCACCCATGATCTTGGCATGCAAATCCTGTTCAAAATGTTCCTTTTGTTCTTCGGTCCAATAAAAGTCTTCACCGGCAAGTTCATCATACCAGCGCTGAACTTTTTTTGCTTCCTCTGGGGAACAAAGTCCCATACGGTAACGCTGCAGTAATATTTTGATCTCTTTCTGATTCATTTATTATTGGAAATATTTTCACTGCTCTTATATATGTTCCCAAAAAAGGCAGTTGGTAGTAGATGAAAAGGGAAAAAAGCGACTTATAATGAAAAAAATCAACTCTTGAAAAAGAAAAGACAACATAAAAGGAAGGCAGAATGGTCGCCTATTTCCTTCCTGATCACTTTCAGCGCATTACTCACTTGCTTTTTTACGGTGGTCCCCGCGATGCCAAGCTGGGTAGCAATTTCTTTATAAGACCGGTTTTCCATCCGGCTGAGCAAATAAATCTCTTTCATTTTAGGGGGAAGCAGGTCGATGGCTTTGTTTACCTTGGTTTCCAACTCCTTTAACTCCAGCAGTTCTGAAGCGGATAAAGAAGCTTCTTGACCAAAATGCGCGGCCAACCGGGCCAGGCGATCTTCGTTGCCAGCAGATCGTTCGATATGTCGGATAGACAGGTTTCTAGCACTTTTTAACAGGTAGGCTGAAGGCGGCACATGTATATTGAGCACCTTTCTTCTTTTCCATATCGACAGGAATATTTCCTGTACAATATCCCGGGCTTCTTCTTCAGAACGGATCACACGAAGAACATAGACGGATAACCTTTCCCAGTGACGATTGTATAATTCAGTAAACGCCTGTTCATCGCTTTTTTGCATCAGATGCAAAAGCTGTTCATCGGTATATCTGTGATAGCCCATCAGGGAAACAACTGTTCTCTGCAAAGATAAAAAAACGAGAAAATGTATGGGCTGCTTTTCTGCTTTAGCATGTTAGAAAAGACGCGTTCTGCCGTGTTTGGTACGGCCATTTGCCGGGTGTTTTCCCTTTGAACGATCCAGGTATGATTTAAAAACCAGGCATGTCATTGAAAGGACTTTGGTGGTATAAACAGACTGCCAAAGTTCAAAAGAATTAAGCCCTGCATTCGGCATCGTTGCAGGGTACTTTGGTGATTTCCACTTGAATATTTGGTATGGGTCATACCGTCATTCGTTCGGAACCACGAAAAAAAGCTGCTCCGGATTAACCAAAACAGCTTTTATTCTTGAGGGGGTTTTCTAACCTTTTAATAACTTCTCGCCAGGTGCAATTTTATTTTTAAAGAATCTTCAGTTGCCCCTTCGTATCCGCTCAGGTATAAAGTATAATAGCCGTTCGCTACCAGCTTCTCGCCTTCCACGTGACCCAGGGTATCTCCATTGGCATCCAACGCGGTAAAGTTGTATTGACCATAGCTGAGTGGTTCGAATTGAGCTAAATCAGGTTGAGCTACATTGTCCGCAAAATGGCGGTTGGTGGTAAACTGATCCTGGTCAATGTTAATGGTAACCGATAAATCCCCCGGGCTAAGCTGTAAGAAGCGCATAAAAGCGGAACCACTGGATTGTGCCGACTCAAACCGGTCTTCAAATAGCATCAGTTTGACAGCAGAAGCAGTATCATAAAGAACAGCTGTATAGGTGTGCCTGTTTTTTAAAGAATCACTTGCTGCAGCCAAGGTATCAGTGCTACCGTTGATCGGTGAAACAAAAGCGATCCGGTAATCATCAGGTGTTAGGCCTCTAGACGTGTAATATGTATATTTAAAAACCTGATCAAAAGGTTTATTGGTATTTAAGTACAGATCTGTTCCTCCGATGCCTGGCGCTGCATGCAGCAAAAATAAACCAGCCTGTGGCTCCGGGGTATAGTCGTCATCACTGTTCAGACAACTGCTAAAAAGCGTAGTGCCTGCTAGCGCAACCACAATCATAGATAGTTTCCACACGTTTTTCTTCATCATTTTCATTTAAAATTTACTGTTTGTATTACGGGTTAATTTTTCATTAGACAATAAAAGAGAGGAAAACGTTGCATCCGGTTGAAATTTTTCTCAAAAACTTCCAGAAAAAAATCAATCGTTCGTTTTTTGATCCCGTTCAGTATCGGCATCCTTCTCATCAGAGGCCTCCTCTTCATCTTCCGGAATTCCGGTATCATCATCAGAAGCTTCAATACCACCATCCGGGGTTTCGGTATCATCATCCGGGGTTTCGATATCATCGTCCGGGGTTTCGATATCATCGTCCGGAGCGTCTG
>CAYXRN010000011.1:42344-43544 GCA_964467635.1 uncultured Chitinophagaceae bacterium
TCCGGGGTTTCGATATCATCGTCCGGGGTTTCGATATCATCGTCCGGAGCGTCTGAAGATGACACCTCCGAAGCGGTTGTGGCAAATGCTACAGGATGTGAGGCCGCGTTGCCATTGGATTCAGGAGTTCGTTCTTCCTGCTGTAGGTCTGTTTTTATGTAAACAATTTTAGCCTCTTTCAGCTTTTCAGCAAGCTTTTCATCCGGTAAAGGGTTGACCGGAGGTAGCGTAGGCTGTATGGCGGTTTCTTCTTTTACTTCTTTAATCCGGGGCAGTTCGTCAGGGGTATTCAGGCCAAAATAGTCCATAAAGGACGCGGAAGTAATATACAATAATGGTTTCCCTGGGGCGTCTTCCTTTCGGCCTTTAATGGCAATTAATTCTTTCTCCAGCAATTTTTGCACACTGTAGTCGGCATTAACCCCTCGAATGCTTTCAATATCGGATTTGGTAACCGGTTGCTTGTAAGCAATGATAGCGAGCGTTTCCAGGGAAGCCTTGGACAGCCGCTTCAGATATTTATCCCCATTCAGCCTGGCCACAGTAGCGTGGTACTTTGGTTTCGTTAAAAACTGGAACCCACCGCCACTTTCCACGACTTCAAATGCATAAAACTCGGAATGATATTTTTCGGCTACCGCATCCAGCGCACTTGTTACCTGGTTGATGTTCACCTGGTCTTCCAGAAAGCCTTGGGATTGGTTGAGCAGATCCAATATTTCTATAGCCGGCAGCGGGTGATCGGAAGCAAAAATGAGGGCTTCCACATGCGGTATGATGTCAGCTATTTCCATAAGTTATTATGTATTTACCCTTCTAATGCAGCAGCCCCACTCACGATTTCAGTCAATTCTGTGGTTATCGCCGCCTGGCGTGCCCTGTTGTATGAAATACGCAGGCTGCGCAAGAGATCATCCGCATTATCAGTAGCCTTATCCATTGAAGTCATTCTTGCTCCATGCTCCGACGCGTTGGCATCCAGCATGGCTTTATAAAACTGCGTATTCAGTATTTTCGGCATCAACTCCCGGATCAGTGATTCCTGGTCCGGTTCAAAAATAAAATTGGCCTTTCTTTTAGTTGTTTCCTCCGTTCCGGCAGCTTGCTGCTCGCTATTATTGCTTTTAGGAATAGGCAAAAAGGGTTCTACCCTGAACTGTTGTACCACGGCATTAACAAACTGGCTATAGATAATCTCTA
>CAYXRN010000012.1:0-43536 GCA_964467635.1 uncultured Chitinophagaceae bacterium
GGCTGATTGACACGGCCTTGGTTGGGGCTGTCGGCTACAAGCAATTGGCAGCGGTAGCCCTTGGAAGCAGTGTGATGAAGATTCCTTTTGTTTTTGGGATAGGCATCACTTTGTCTGTTTCACAGATGGTGTCTATGGCTCATGGCAGCAACGATAAGAAGTTAGCCAGCCATTATTTTTATAACGGGTTTTGGCTGTGCGCTACCTTTGCCATTATTATCTCATTGGGACTAGAACTCGGGAAGGATATACTTTTCCATTTGGGACAGGATCCGGAAGTTGCCCGGCTGGGATTACCCTACCTCCGCTTAATGGGGTGGTCCGTATTGCCAATGATGTTATTTTTTGCACTCAAGCAGTTTACGGATGGGTTGCAATACACCCGAGTGGGCATGTTGTTGTCTTTTATCGCATTGCCGCTGAATGCTTTTTTAAACTGGTTGCTGATTTTTGGAAACTGGGGATTTCCTCGACTAGAAATTGTCGGGGCGGGCTGGGGAACTTTGATTACACGCTTTTTGATTTTTGTTGCCCTTGGCATAGTTGTATTGCGCCACCCTATTTTTAAAAGATATGTTGCGCTCAGAAAACGTCAATGGTATTTCAGTAGAAGATCTTTTAAAGAATTGTTGTATATTGGATTTCCGAGCAGTCTGCAAATCTCAATGGAAGCGGGAGCTTTTGCTTTATCGGGTATATTTATAGGCATGATTGACGCTGTTTCACTTGCTGCCCATCAGATAGCCCTCAGCTTAGCTTCACTCACCTTCATGGTTTCCATGGGGCTTTCGCAGGCCGGCTCTATCCGTACGAGCAATGCTTATGGAGGAAATAATTGGCCTAAAATTGTATTGATTGGGAAAAGCACATTGCTTACAGCGCTTTGTTATGGCACGGCCTGTGCGGTTGTGTTTATTGTCTTCAGGTACCAGCTTCCGTACTTTTTTAATGACAATCAAGCAGTGGTATCCGTAGCGGCCTGGTTGCTTTTATTTGCGGCGGTATTTCAGATATCAGATAGTATTCAGGCGATAAGTGCAGGATTGCTAAGGGGAATTAAAGACATGAGAACGCCTACTTTTTTTATTGGAGTCTCTTATTGGATTATCGGTATACCGATTGGATGCTTGCTCACGTTTTATTATGATGTCGGAGCAGCCGGTATCTGGATAGGGCTTATTTTGGGATTGACTGCTTCGGCTTTATTTTTAAGTATACGTTTCCTGAAAATGAGCAGGCTGTCTAGGAAGGAAGTGAACAAAGTGAGGAAGGTCAAAATTTAGGACAATTAATACTCTTGGTGTTGTCTTTTTGAAATACATAAATCAATGACAACTCTGTGCCTCCCCGATAATTTGAGGCGGTATGGAGACTGGACACATTGATGTCATAACTCAGTCCGATGTGCAATGTCTTTAATTCTAATCCAACATAAGGGTTTATTGCATCATTTAGCCGGTACCAGCTTCCAATATAAAAAAGGCTGGCATCCATCGGGTTGTTATTGATTACAAACCCTACTGCTCCTCCGGCCGCTAATTCACTGGCCTTGGCCTGTTGCATATACAATCCGCTCAGGTAAATACGCGTCTTTGGAGTAGGCGCCCATCCGCCCCCGCTCTGAATAGTCCACCTGCTTTTTAAGGTGGCTTCCTTGCTGGCTAGAAAGGACTGGTCGGGTTCATTTGCATGGTAATAAGAGGCGCCAAAGTAAAGATTCCCAAAAGTCCCGAGGCTGGCGTTGTAGAGAATACCAACGTTGATATCAGGATAAGATACGGAACTCCTGGCGAAGTATTCACCATTTGGCATAGTCGGATCAAAGCCAAGGTTAGTCAATTGGTTTTCAAAAACGAGCTTTGAAAAGTCGAGTCTTTTTTGTACAAAAGCCACTTGAACTCCTACGGCCAGGCTTTGTAGCCCTTCGCGGTCCAAACCTTTGTGATAAGCGGTAGAAAAGCCAAAATAAGTGGTTTTTAATCCCCCTCCCGCTTGCCGGTCATAGAGGGCGAGCCCACCGACGCCCCACCTGTCGTTATAAGGGATGGCGTTTTTTAATATGCCAAAATCAGCAGATACTGTCCCGGTAACATAAGGTATGGCCACGCTGGACCACTGGTTTCTGTAGTTTGCCGCAACCCGGGCTTCTCCAGAAAACAAACCGGTGAATCCCGGATTTAACGTCAGTGGCGACGCAAAAAATTGGGTGAAATGCGGATCCTGCGCTTTGGAGGGGAACCGCCAGAGTATCAAGGGTAACAAAAGTAAAAAAGGTAAAGCTCTTCTTGTCATACAACATCCACTTGTTTAATTTCTAAAACCTTCCGCGGAAAAAGTACAAAATTTTAGTAAACTTACGCTTTTATTTGTAAAATCAACTTCCCCATGCCTGATATTGCGCTTTACCCCTATGAATTGCCTTTTAAACATCCATTTAAGATTTCTCGAAAGTCAAAGGCTGTACAGCCTTTGTTAGTAGTAAGGTTAACGGATGGAGCAGATTATGGGCTCGGCGAAACAGCAGACAACGGGTATTACCGGATGACGATACCCCGTTTAATCAATGACTTGGAAGGCATACGCCCATTACTTAAAAAAACTGCTTTTGTGCATCCTGAGGAACTGTGGCAATTATTGCATCTCCCTTTAAAAGACAATCCTTTTGCCCTATGTGCAGTCGACCAGGCGGCCTGGGATCTGTATGCTAAAAAACGGGGAAAAAAGTTATACGAGGTCTGGGGACTGTCAATTGATAACAATCCGTTGACAGATTATACCATTGGCATAGATACTATTGCGCATATGGTGAAAAAGATGAAAGAATTCCCTTGGCCGGTTTATAAAATTAAGTTAGGAACCTCTGAGGATATAGCCATTGTCAAAGCATTACGACAAGAAACTGATGCCGTTTTAAGAGTTGATGCCAATTGTGCTTGGAAGTTGAAAGAAACCATTGACAATGCTCGTGCCTTGAAAGTGTTGGGGGTAGAGTTTATTGAACAGCCCATGGCTGCTCCGGAAAATGATCCTGCAGGCTGGCGGGAGTTGAAAACTGCCTTTCAGCACTCCGTCCTTCCGCTTATTGCGGATGAAAGTTGCATAGCTGAATCTGATGTAGAAAGATGTTATGGTTATTTTCATGGAATCAATATTAAGCTGACCAAGTGCGGAGGATTAACCCCGGCATTAAGAATGATCCGTAAAGCCCGGCAGTTGGGCATGAAACTGATGATTGGCAGTATGAATGAGAGTACGGTAGGTTCTTCTGCCGCTGCTCATTTGCTGCCTTATCTGGACTATGTAGATATGGATGGCCCGCTGCTGCTGGCAAAGGATACCGCCTCAGGAATTACTTACAAGAACGGTGAAATAATTTATGCCGACAGAGCAGGTGCCGGAGCGGAATTGTTGACGGCTTCCCGTCATTAATTTTTGATCGGTTTACCATGTGCATGCTTCGTTAATGCCAAGTGGCCGCTAATAGCCGGTAAGCTACCGTGGTTAAGGATAAAAAAACTTTCTGAAAAAGAGCATTTCATAGGCGATGGCATTGCGCCAATAACCCCACGTATGTCCACCCGGTCTTTCCGTGTAATCATGCTTAATCCCCATACCGAGCAATTTTTGGTGCAGGGCGCGGTTTACCTTTAGGAAAAAATCGCTGGTACCAATATCCAGAGCAATCTTTAAAGTCCCGTTTTTGAGGCCGTCTACTAAATTAATGACGGTATTTTTTTCCCAGTTTTCTCGGTGGGTTTTTATATCACCCAGCTGTTTTTTTATCCCCCATTTATCTGGAAATGGACGGATATCCACCCCTCCGCTGATAGAAACTACAGCGCCATATAAATTGGGATGTCGTAGGGCCAGGTACATGGCACCATGACCTCCCATGCTTAACCCGCATATGGCACGATGCTGTTTATTGGGCAGGGTCCTGTACATAGAATCGATAGTAGGAATTAAAATTTTAGTCATAAAAGATTCATAACGGACACTGCTGTCGATCGGACTGTCAAAATACCAACTGCCATAACCTCCGTCGGGACAAACGACAATCATTCTGAACTCATCTACATAATCCTTCAGCCTAGGAACGCGGGTGATCCAGTCCAGGTAATTTCCGCTATAGCCGTGTAATAAATATAAAACCGGATACGGCGTTTGGGATGCATCATACTGATCTGGTACCACCACTACACATGGCACTTCCTTGTGCATGGCCGGGCTATATATCTGCAAAGTATCTACACGTCCGCAGTAGCCGTTTAAGTAAGAAACCGCGATAAGAAGCAGCAAGAAGAAGAACTTTTTCATAAATGTTTGTCTTTTGATAGTATGGAAAGATCAGGGGGCCAGTTTATGGAAACCGGGGAGCGGCAAGTTACGGAATATCCAAAATAATACAATAACTATCAGGGTACTGTTTATGAACCACGTTTTATAAAAGAGGTTTTGTATGATCTGTTTTTGGTAGAAAGTATTGAGCAACAAAATGACTGCGGAATAGAGGATAAGGGGCAATGCCATACAGGCAAGCAAGTTATAGCTGGCAGCTTTGACGAGTTGGCCGTGAAGTATGGCGTGTATGGCACGTTGTGTACCGCATCCGGGGCAATATAAACCGGTGAGCGTATAAAAAGGGCATTGGGGGAATAAAGCATATTTCATTGGATCAACAAAAAAATATACGGGCAGCAACAGCAGGGTTATGCTGCTTACTGCTATAGCCCTGAGCCGATTTGTATCTTTTACGGTCAACAGTTGCTAATTACTAAAAAAAGGAATAGTAAATAAGCCTAATAGCATAAGCAAAAGGTAAATGACGTACACCGCGATACCTGCGAAGAATCCTATTTTGGTCCATTTGCCAGCGTCTTTAGAGGCCTGCAGAGCCCCCGCATGATCACCGGCTGCATGTTTGGAGCTGACTTGCGAAGCAAAAATAATTCCTACAATACCAAAAGGAAGACAACAAAAAAGCGTAACAAGAATAGATTCTACCAGCCAGTTTTTAGGAGGATGAAGGGGCGAATTTTCCGGTTGCGGCGTGATGGGTGATTCCATTTAATTGATTTTTGTTGTAAACATATGGCTATTTTTTCTAGTATTCAAAAAAATATGCCTTTATTCTTCTTGGAGAGTAATCGAATCTTTACTTGCTTTAACTGTTTTGCTTCAGTTCAGTTTAAAAGATTACCGCTGTTGATAATAGAAAAATGAGTCCTTGTGTGTCCGGCTATTGTTTATTCTGTTTTTTAGTTAGGTCCGGCACTGTGATAGGCCGACAGTGAAGCAGAGGCGGAAGAGCGCAGTAGCCATTATAAGCGGCTGTTATTGCTGGTGAGGAACGAATCTGCCGCGGCCATATCGATAGATCAGGGTGTATATGTTATTATCGATTAATAAGGTGATAATTATAAATTATCTATATATTTAGTGATATTTGGAAATATCACCTAAATGAGTGATATTTGTGAAATGATTGCCGTTATTAAAGGAGATATTATTCATTCCAGGGCGACTAAAGATCCCGAAAAATGGCTGCAGCCGCTCAAGCATGTGCTGAAGCACTGGGGGAAAACAACCAAGAGATGGGACATGGCCTGGGGAGACGCTTTCCAATTGGAACTGACCGATCCTTTGGACGCGCTAAAGGCGGCTTTCGATATTAAGGCTACATTGCGGAATATATCTCCTGCGAAAAAAAACCGGCAGAACAGTCCGGTGGATGTCCGTATGGCTATTGGAATAGGAGAGAAGAAATATGCAGGAAGGAGCGTGTCGGAAAGCAATGGCCCGGCCTATATTTTTTCTGGAGAAAAATTTGAGACCCTCAAGAAGGAGAAGATTACGCTGGCCGTTCATTCTTCTTTTGTGCATTTTAATGAAGAAATGAATTTGTTTTTAAAGCTCGGGATGCTTTTTATGGACCGGTGGACGATTTCTTCCGCAGAACTGGTTAAGATAGTTTTGGAGCAGCCTGGTATTACCCAGGAAGCTGCAGGCAAAATACTGGGCATACGGCAAAACTCTGTCAGCAAAAGATGGTCCAGAGCGAATATTGATGAAATGCAGGACATCGAGCGCATGTATCGAAAAAAATTAAAATTATTGCTTTTATGATCGTACTGATCAAACTCATATTGGCCCATTTTGTAGGAGACTTTTTGCTACAGCCCAAAAGCTGGGTGCGAAAGAAGGAGCGGGAAAAAGCCGCGGCTCTTCCCTTATATTTCCATGTACTTATTCACGGTGCTCTGATTTTGCTTTTGTTGTGGAACTGGCGCTTCTGGCCATTGGCTCTATGGGTGATTGTTATTCATTTTATCATTGACACAGTCAAATTATACTTTCAAAGTAAACACAAACCGCAGTGGTTTATCGCCGATCAGGTTTTGCATATTGTGGCATTATTTATCCTGTGGTACTTTTGGTTTCATCCTGAAATCCAGTTGATCCGTTTATGGCAATCCCCCCGGTTTTGGATATATTTAACGGCGATCTTGTTTCTAACCGTGGTTTCGGATATTATTATCAAAGTACTGTTGACCAACTGGGCCGGAAGAATTGCCGATGCACCGGACGCTGCTTTACCCAATGCGGGTAAGTACATCGGTATACTTGAAAGGCTGTTTGTGTTTTTGTTCATTTTGATCGGACATTGGGAAGCGATTGGCTTTCTGCTTGCCGCCAAATCTGTTTTTCGGTTTAGTGACCTGAAAGAGGCTAAAAACAGAAAGCTTACGGAATATATATTAACAGGAACCTTACTAAGCTTTGGCATTGCGGTGGCGACTGGCGTATTGATTGTTTACACGGCCTAGGAATTACCCCGATTTGAATAATAAGCTGTATATTTACACTATCAACCCTTGTCATTAATTGCTCTGCCTGTTTACCATATTAAAAATACTTTTATGAAGGCGATTGCTATTACTCCCGGACAAAAAAACGCATTTATAACCGAAAGACCGGAACCTCAAATACAGCATGCTGATGAGATAAAACTGAAGATATTGCAGGTAGGGATTTGTGGAACAGACCGGGAGGAGGTGGAGGGGGGGAGAGCCGATCCCCCGCCGGGTCGTGACGAACTGGTTATAGGCCATGAAAATTTTGGCGTGGTGGTGGAAACCGGTCATGCGGTTACAAAGGTGAAGCGGGGGGATTACGCCATGTTTTCCGTAAGAAGGGATTGCGAGGTTTGTATCTGCGGCAGCCACAACGATATGTGTCCGAAGGGAGAGTATACGGAAAGAGGAATTAAGGGTCGGGATGGCTATCAGGCTGAATATGTGGTGGACCAGGAGCGGTACATTGTAAAAATACCCGATGCAATTAAAGATATAGGTGTATTGGCTGAGCCCATGTCGGTATCTGAAAAAGCGATCAATGAATCTGTTCGTATTCAATGCGCACGCATCCCTGAGGCCAAAAAGGAAAACTGGCTGGAAGGGAAAAAGACGCTGGTGGCAGGGCTGGGACCTATTGGTCTGCTTGCAGCTTTTATTTTAAGATTAAGAGGCGCGGAGGTGTTGGGTTTGGATGTGGTAGATGAATCGACTTTACGTCCGGCCGTCCTGAAGGCTATCGGAGGCGATTATGTAGATGGGCGGAAGGTCAAGACTCTGGATCTGGACGACAAATACGGCCATATTGATTTAATTTTTGAGGCAACAGGCGTAGCTAAACTTGAATTTAATCTGATCGATGCCTTGGGCATCAATGGTATTTATGTGTTAACGGGTATCCCGGCAGGAGACCGCCCGGTCAATATTCCGGGGGGAGAATTAATACAGCAACTGGTGCTTAAAAACCAGGTCATACTGGGAAGTGTTAACGCAAGCATGGACGACTTTACAAGGGGCATTGAAGAATTGACGGAAGCCCATGAAAAATATCCTGAAGAACTTGACAAGGTAGTGACCAACAGAATTCCCGTCGCTCATTTTGAGAAGGCTTTTGATGGACACAGTACAGATACAATAAAAACTGTGATAGAGTGGGAAAAACCTGGCCAACAAAAGGCCTAGAAATAGGCGTCACTCCTACATTCAGTTGGGCAATATTGCTTACTTGGTTTAAGCCATCTTTGTGTTGAGGGAAAGTTCTCGGACATTTTCTCCACAGGAAGACCGGATAATCAATTCAGGTTCCAATACAAATTGTTGAAGGCTGTCGTTGTTTTTCCCATGTATCGCCTGCATAAGTATAGAAACCACTTTTTGGCCTATTAACGGGATTGGCTGCGCGATACAAGTAATGGGCGGATCGTATAAACGAAATACATCGTGATCGTCAAAACTGACCAGTCCGATTTGTTCAGGAATTTTCCAGTGTAATTGTTTGAGTATTTGTAGCCCGAAAATCGCCAGATAGTTTGTTGAAAAAAAGATGGCTTCCGGTTTGGTTTTTTTCAGAAAGGTCGCGATCTTTTTTATAGATAATTCGGGCAGCTCATTAAAGGGTAGGATCAGCTCCCTACTTTTAGAATGCCTGACGTTATTATCTTTTAGCGCCTGTGCGAAACCTTCATGCCTTTTTTCCATCTGCAGCTGTTTGGAGGCGGTCCTTATGAAGGCTAGTTTTTTATAACCCTGATGCAGTATATGCTTAGTCGCCATATAGGCGCCATGGTAATTGTCTATTACTACATAGTGGCTGTTCAACGAAGGAAAATAACGGTCCACCAATACCAGCGGCCTGGTGTCTTTGAGTAGGGCCTGTATTTCTTTTTCCTGATAAATAGTGGGAGTTAAAATATAACCATCTACCTGTCGGTAGCGTAACATGCGCAATAGCCTCGCCGCCTTTTTTTCATCGTCTTCTGTGCTGCAAAAAATCACTTCGTATCCATGCCGACCAGCTTCATCTTCAATCGTTTTAGCAAGTTGTGCAAAGAAAGGATTGGAAATGTCTTCTATCATCAGCCCCAGGGTCTTTGTCCTTCCGGTACGCAATCCCCTTGCCATTTGGTTGGGCTTGTAATCCAGTTCCTTCACTATTTTTTTTACCCGTTCGATGACCTTTTTGCTGATTCTTTTTTCCGCCGCTCTTCCATTTAAAACAAAGGATACAGTGGTTGTTGAGACACCAGCACGTTCAGCTATATCTTTAAGTGATATCTTTTTCATTGACTTAATAAGGATTAGGAAGCCTTAAAGATAGAAAAACGATTTAACAAAATGAACGACCTGGATAATTAATTCTTACTTACCCCTACCGTAAAATCTTCTCCTTCCCATTTTGCCGCTTCCGGCCAGTAAAAAGTGAACTGTATGTTGCCTCCGGGCTTTGTTTTGGTCAGATCAACGTCAACCAGGTGCATCCCGATTCCCGAGTCCTTGCTGTCGGTATCGGTGACCGTTTGCCATCCATCGGCACTCCAATGTAGACGGAATGGTGCTTTTGCTTCAATTCTCAACTTCTTTTTTCGCTTACTGATGGAACGCAACCTTCGGCTGAATCGCCAGAAGTTGAGTGATGGTTTTTTCTTCTGAACCACGTAGCGCTGGTAGGTTTTTTCTGGCTGGTCAAAAATGGTTTTATCGTGCAGGGACCGGCATAATTTCATGTACTCGCTATGGGCCCATACCAATGGCATGGCGGAGCCGGCAGGGCGGCCAAAAAACAGTTCCTTCTCTGGTATATCCTCCGCGTCCCATACCTGTTCGGGTATCATCCCTCCTTCATTGGAGAAATTTTCCATAGATTCCAGAAGTTCAGCGGCCCGTTCAAAATTTCCTGCGGCTATTTCATAATGCGCCCTTTCTCCAGTGAGCAATGGCCAAGCCCGGCCGATGCCTGTGCCGTTGAAGGGGGAACCATCTGCATGTTCCCCGTATCCGTCATAGCTATACCGATGCCAGCAATCGCCGTTAGGGGTTTCTGTCTTTAAGGTGGCGTCTACAATTTTAATGGTATCCAATATTCTGGGGTCATCGGCAGCCCGCAGGCCAAAGCGAACCAATGCCAGCGCGTCGGGACTGACTACTTTAGTAGAAACGATTGTTCCTGAATGCGGAAGGTTTTTGATCAGGATGATGTCGTCGTCCAGTGTCGGCGTCACCCCGACATCGGGAGGTGCGATGCGGACATAATAGCCGTCCACGCCATGTGCCTTACTTTCTTCGGTATCCGTAACATAGGTCCATGCTTCGATATTTTCATTCCACATATCTGCTGTTTCTCTCAGATATCTTGCAATTTTTCTTTCTTTATTCCATTCGAGTATATCTGCTGCCACTAGCAATGCCGAAACTTCTACAGCCAGCGTAAAAGGGGAATAACCGGCATTTTCCTCCCAACGGTCCTGCTCAGAACAAGGCCCGTTTTGAACGAGAAACCTTGCTGCAGCGCGTACCATGGGAATGAATTCATCCAGGTCTTCTTTTTTTAATGCGCCTTGTTTGACCAGCATGCCGGTGAGCAGTATGGGGAAAGCTGTTTCATCCAATTGGATTCCACCCCAATACTCGCTGCCATCCAGCCACATATTTTGAAACCAATGGCCGTCCTCCTCCTGTACCAGCCTTAGAAAACGTAAAACATGTATTGCATTGCCGCTCATCCCAGCGGCCAGCATGCCTCCTGAAACCTCGACCAGATCTCTGGGCCATACCAGATGATAACCACCCAGGTCATCATCTCCCTTTGAGAAGCCCCATGGTATAGATAAACTTGCAATAAAACCACCGGGGAACTGTTGGGTATGGTGAGTGAGGATGGTAGCGGCGCTGAGGCGAAACAAATTAAGCTTGCTTCGTTTCCGCTGCCCCTCTTCTTTTTTACCTTGCTTTGTCTTATGAGCGCCTTTTGGATAGTAGTCTGTGATGGAAGCTTGAAATTGTTTCCATCCATCGATGTATTCTGCGCGTGCCCGTTCATAGTCATTTAAAATGCTCGCCCTGGCCCTCTGGGCGGCCTCATTGGCATTCATGCCAAAACCGATGGCCACTATGATCGGCTCTTTTCCTGCTTTTTTAAGGTCTATTTCACCGCAGACGGCAACGTTGCCGTTTTCCGCTCTTTCAAAACGGTGGTGGAGGGCTTTGTTATGCATTATTTCCTGCCAGGCATCTGAAGATCCTACAAAGCCGACAGTACGATTCTTGAAAGGAATAGAGCAGATCATGGCTACGGCGGTATTTCCCCGTTTTGCGAATAAGGCGTGCATGCCTTTATAGCTTCCGCACCAGGCGGTATTTCCTGCGCCTGCGTTCATAATATGGGGAGCCATCAATGCGTATAAATGATAATCGCCCATCTCGCCCTCCATGGCTTCAAATCGTATGCGTTGTAGCAAAGTATCGCGTTGTGGATCGGCTATAATCTCTTTAGTGATGCGATACCGGTTCTTGAGGCAAGTATTGATAAAACGGTATGCAGGGACGCCTGCTTCTATGTATTGTACCTCGGTGTGCGTGTGCCGCTTTTCTTCTGAAAAGAAATTTTTCCCATCACTTACCAGAAAACCCATATCACGAATACATGCGCAATCTACACGGGGGTAGTAAATTTCGTTTAAAATACCGTGACTGGTTGTAAACCATACTTGACTCAATGGATTTAAGCTTACTCCGACACCTGTTTTTTTGCTGGAATTCCATTTAGGGGAGCTACCGGGCCATCCCGGCGCATACGTATTTGTGTATTCTTGCATCTATGTTATTTTAAGAAATCATAAAAGAGGCTAAAGAGATAGATACCAAAGGGTAGTTACCGCTAAATTACATTAAACTAACGGATCAGAAAAATTTACCAAACCTCCCGGCGGAAGATTAGTCAAGGAAAAAGTACCTTTGTCCTTATGGAAAAAGTAAAAATAAAAATCGTTAATCAATCCGCCTATCAGCTCCCGGAATATAAAACGGCTGATGCCGCGGGCATGGACCTTCAGGCTAATATAGAAACGGCCCTTTCCCTGGAGCCTTTAGAGCGGAAGCTGATATCTACGGGTTTGTTTATTGAATTACCCCAAGGATACGAGGCCCAGATCCGCCCACGGAGCGGACTGGCCGTTAAGCAAGGACTGACATTGCTGAACACGCCGGGGACGATTGACGCGGACTACAGAGGAGAGATCAAGGTGATCATGATCAACCTTTCCAATGAGGCGCAAACCGTCGCCCCCGGCCAACGTATCGCACAAATGGTGGTCGCCCCATATACGCAAGTTCAATGGGAAGCCGTTGAAGTATTGTCCGAAAGCATCAGAGGCGATGGTGGATTCGGACATACGGGTGCGCATTAAATAAAGCAGGTATTTAAAATGAGTGGTGGCAGGTACATATGGGCAAGCGGATTATCTCTTTGGGGACTGATGTTTTTTATGGGCGGTTGTGTCGGTTCGCGCTATGCGCAACAAAGCAAGCAGATGCACTCGGCGGATGCATACTTTATGCTTGGACAGCGCATGAAACTGCAACATCGTCCGAAAGAGGCGATCGAATATTTTAGGGCTTTTCAACAGTTAAAGCCAGCGAATGCCACAGGCTATTTTGAAATAGCCCGGCAATATAATAACCTGCACCAGCCCGACAGTGTGCTGGTTTATGCAGAAAAGGCGGCGACACTGGACTCCGCTAACAAATGGATTCAGCAGTTTTACGCCCGAACACTGGCTGATCAAAAGCATTTTGAGGCGGCAGCGGCGATCTTTCACCGGCTCACCGACAAATACCCTTATTCAGCAGATTTTGTTTTTCAAGAAGCGCTCATGTTATTTTATGCTGAAAAATATAAAGCAGCTTTGCCGTTATTTGACCAGCTGGAGAAACAAAAAGGAACCAATGAGGAATTGGTCTTTCAAAAACAGCGAATCTATGTCAAATTGCATCAGATTGATTCCGCGGCAGGTGAAATACAGAAATTGATTACCCGGGATCCAGGTAACGGCCGTTATTATGCCCTGCTGGCAAAAATGTATGCCAAGAATAATGAGCCTGAGCAGGCAATAAATGTCTATAAGAATCTATTAAAAAAGCAGCCGGAAAACCCACAGGCTCAACTGGCCTTGGGTATATTGTATAAACAAATGGATAGTACCGGAAAATTCAAAAAATATACGACGATTGCTTTTTTCAATCCTGCCTTCAGCCTTGAGAATAAGATCAAATTTATTTATCCTTTTTTAAAATACGTAGAAGTGGATTCTACCGAACAGCCTGATGCCATCTGGCTTTGCAGGTTGCTTACGCGGATTCATAAGGAAGATGCCAGGGCTTACGCGCTTTTTGGAGATATGTTTTTCAAGAGTAAGCAACCCGACAGCGCACTTTTTCAATACAAAAAAGCCATCCAATATAACCAAGCCCGTTATGAAGTATGGAACCAGATCATGCTCATCTATGCGCAAAAAGGAAATGTTGATTCCCTGATGGCGTACAGTAAAATGGCGGTTCAGCATTTTCCAAATAATGCTAAAGCCAGGTACTTCAATGGAATTGCTTATTTTTTTAAGGGAAAGAATGAAAACGCGGCATCAGAATTGCAACATGCTTTACAAATCGGAATAAAGGATACCAAGCTGAAAGGTTATATTTATAAATCACTGACGAATATTTACTTGCAATTGAACAACAGGAGAGAAGCCATCAAATACAAAAGACTCGCGGAAGACTTGCACGAAGCGGAGAAAAAGAAGGAGCAGCCGGAGAACTTTTAAAGCGTTATGCCAATGCAGTATTCATATTATAATAAACATTATTTCATTGCGACCCTGTTGCTGCTGATAATGGCGAGTTGTCATACTGCCCAGAAGACCTCGGGCGTATCAACCGGTTCTGATGCCGGTAATGCTCGTTGGACATCCGGGAAGCTAAGTAAAGCGATAAAAGACAGCTACATCCGCTATCAAACCCTTTCCGCCAAGGTACAAATAGACTTTGAAAATGAGAAGGAACAATATAATAACATAACGGCTTACCTGCGTATGCGCCGGGACAGCATCATCTGGTTATCGGTCCGGCCGGTGCTTGGCATCGAAATGGCCCGGCTCGTCGTCACTCCGGACAGTGTTAAGCTGCGAAATAACTTGAAAAGAACTGTTTTTATCCGCAGTTCCCAGGACATGGAGCAGGTGCTGCATATCCCTTTTGATTTTTCTATTTTAGAGAGCCTGTTACTTGGCAATCCGATAGGGATTCCGGAAAAAGTAAAACACATTAAAACCGATACCTCCGGGATTTCTGTTACTTTTTTGATGGATTCGGTTATCTGCGAATACCACTGGACGGCGGATCCTTTTTTATTGAAAAAGAGCCACTTTCAGCTCAGCAGAAGCCCCGCTTACGCAGATCAATTATTTTCCCGTTACCAGGAATATGCTGTAGGGCCATTCTCGCTGGCACGTGAAATTAAAATGCAATCGCCTGCTGTAACTCGTATCCGGTTAACCTTTGATAAAATCAATTTTGATGTGCCCGTGACATTTCCATTTCATTATGATGAAAATTTTAAAGAACGATGACCATAAAATTTTATTGATTCCTTGACGTTTGATTTTTATTACCAATTTGTATTTAGCTATTTTTGCTGCTGTTTATGAATACCAAGAGCACCCGAAATATTTACACCGTCATTAGTTTACTTTTGTTGAGCCTGGTTTGTTTTTCCGCAGGTGCTCAAAGTATTTCCCAGACCAGGCGCACGCTGGAGGAGCAGCGTAACCAGTTGTTGCAGGATATTGAGCAGGTAAGCCGGGACCTGGAAAAGGTACAATCTTCCAGAAACCGTACCATGACTCAGCTTCGTGTTTTACAAAATAAACTGAACCTGCGCAATAAGCTGATCCGTAATATCCATTCAGAAATCGCTTATATTAATGACGATATTGAAGAAGCAGATGAGGATATAGAAGATCTACAGGAGCAATTGGATACGCTCAGAGCGGAATATGCGAAAATGGTGGTTTATGCCTATAAAAACAGGAATAGTTACAATACGTTGTATTTTATCCTGTCCGCCAATAGTTTTAATGATGCTATTAAGCGGTTTCAGTACTTGAAACAGTACAGGGAGTACCGGGAACATGAGGCCAAAAATATCATAAAAACCCAGGGGCGCCTTAAAAGAAAGCTGGATACGCTCAAGGAAATGAAGACCAAGCGTAGCTATGCGCTGGCGGCAGCTAAAGAACAAAGAGGCAATGTAATTGCAGAGAAAGAATTAAAAGATTCCATCGCACAAACGCTGAAGGGACATGAGAAAGAGCTGTTGGCAAGTATAGAAGCCAAGAAAAAAGAATCCCGGGAAATAAGCAGGAAAATAGCGGCTATCATCCGGCAGCAAATTGAAGAAGCGCGGCGAAAGGCGGCGGAGGAAGCGCGAAGACGGGCGATAGAACAGGCCCGTCAACAGGCACTGGCGAAAAAGAATGCGCCTGATGAGGGAAGCACGGAAGAGAAAAAAGAAGAAGCGGCGGCAGACGTAGCTCCGGCACCAGCTGCTACACCCGATAGACCCAGCAATATTCTGGAAGCCACTCCGGAAGCTAAAGCGCTTTCTCAGAGCTTCGAAGCCAACCGGGGAAAATTGCCCTGGCCGGTATCCCACGCTATTGTGGTGGGTACCTTTGGTGTGCATCGACATCCCGTATTGTCCAAAGTAACGGTCGACAATGATGGCATCACATTGCAAACCAATCAGGGATCGGTTGTCAAGGCGGTATTTAAGGGAGAAGTAGTGGCCGTGAGGCCCATTTCCGGCAGGTGGTTGGTAGTGATCAGGCATGGGAAGTATTTTACGGTGTATTCCAACCTGAAGGCTGCTACAGTAAGCCGGGGAGACCAAGTAGGTACACTGCAGCCGATTGGGCTGACCTACACCAATCCGGTAACCGGGGAAACCGATCTGGGCTTTAAGGTTTACAGAAGTACACAGCCTGTAGATCCGCTGGCCTGGCTGGCCGGCCGGTGATGGAAAAATCAGGCGGGTTGATGAATGGTTTCTTCATAAAGTGCTTCGTACCGCGGGACAATATGGCTAATATCAAATCGATTGGCTTGTAAAAAGGCTTGTTTTCTAAACCTTTTCAACATCTCCTCATCCGACAGGAGCCGGATGGCATAGTCTGCCATTCCATCAATATCTCCAAGCGGACTGAGGAATCCTGTCTCTCCGTGAATGTTTATTTCAGGAAGGCCTCCCGTATTGGTGGAAATAACCGGCACCTCGCTGGCCATAGCCTCTAATGCGGCTAAACCGAAACTTTCATAGGCAGAGGGCAGCAAGAACAAATCAGCGCAGCTCATGATGTCCTCAAGCTTTTCTTGCTTGCCTATAAACCGCATGTCATTACATATCCCTAATTCCCGGCACAGGTCTTCTACCATCGGACGCTGTGGCCCGTCACCGATGAGAATGAGTTTGGAGGGAAGCGCGTCGTGGATCTTTTTGAAAATGTAGACCACGTCTTTCACTCTTTTAATGGGACGGAAATTGGATACGTGTATGACGACTTTTTCTCCCCCGGGAGCGAGTGTTTTTCCGCAGGGTGTGCAATTGTCATGTGGCCGGAACCGATGGACATCTACGAAATTGTAGATTACACGAATGTCCTTTTCAATGTTAAAATGTTTAAAGGTTTCCTCCCTGAGGTTTTTGGAAACGGAGGTGATCACGTCTGATTCATTGATGGAAAACGTGACTACGGGCGCATAGGTTTTATCTTTTCCCACTAAGGTGATATCGGTGCCGTGCAGCGTCGTAATTACCGGCAGGTTTTTCCCTGCTTTTTTCAATATTTGCTTGGCCAGGTAGGCGGTAGCTGCGTGGGGAATGGCATAGTGCACATGCAGCAGATCAAGGTCATTGTTGGTTACGACATCTACTAATGTGCTGGATAAAGCTGATTCATAAGGGGGATAATCAAAAAGGGGGTAGGCCGGAACCTGAACCTCATGATAGAATATATTGGGATGAAACCCATCGAGCCTTACCGGCTGCTGGTAGGTGATGAAATGCACCATATGCCCTTTATCAGCCAATGCTTTTCCCAGCTCGGTAGCGAGAACGCCACTGCCGCCATACGTAGGATAACAAACGATACCAATGCGCATGAATGTTTTCTTTTAGGAGTTTACTCAAAATTTATGCCGCTACAAAGGTAGCTCACTTCCTTTTCTTCGCCCAGTTATCTCTTAAAGTTACGGTTCGGTTAAAGATCGGGTTTTCTGCGGTGGAATCCTGGTCTACCGAGAAATACCCTTTTCTTAAAAACTGGAAATGCTCTTCTGGCTGTCCTGCGGTTAAGGCTTCTTCAACATAGGCATGCGTCAGTATCTTCAATGAATCCGGATTGAGGGCTTCTTTCAGCGAGCCATCTTCTATAGCTGCTGCAGCTGGCGTCTCGTCTTTGAACAGCCGGTCGTATAACCTTACTTCAGCCTGCCTGGCGTGCTTCACACTAAGCCAGTGGATAGTTCCTTTTACTTTAATGCCGCTGGTATCGTTATTGCTTCTGCTTTCGGGATAGTAGACAGCCTGTACTTCCGTTATGTTTCCTTCTGTGTCTTTTGTATACCCGGTACACCGGATGATGTAGGCGCCTTTGAGGCGTACCACGCGGTCCGGGCCGAGGCGGAAAAACTTTTTTGGGGGATCTTCCATAAAATCATCCCGGTCTATCCACAGCTCTTTTGAGAACGGAACCTTTCGTTTCCCGGTTTCCGGCTGTTCCGGGTTGTTTTCAATTTCCATTTGTTCCCTCTTTTCAGCCGGATAGTTCGTGATCACCAGTTTTACCGGGTCCAATACGGCCATTCTTCTAAGTGCCGTTTTATTGAGCTCTTCACGAACAAAGAATTCCAGCAACCCTATGTCGATCACATTTTCGCGGCGTTGTACGCCTATTCGCTCACAGAACTTCCGGATGCTGGCAGCCGGATATCCTCTTCGGCGCATCCCGCGGATTGTAGGCATGCGGGGGTCGTCCCATCCGCTAACAAACCCCTGGCGGACCAGGTGAAGCAACTTTCGCTTGCTCATGACGGTATAATTGAGGTTCAGCCGTGCGAATTCGTATTGGCGGGAAGGGAAAATATCCAATTGCTCAATAAGCCAGTCGTATAAGGGGCGGTGCGGTACGAATTCAAGGGTACAAAGCGAATGCGTGATCATTTCGATGCTGTCACTTTGCCCGTGGGCGAAGTCGTACATGGGATAAATACACCACCGGTCTCCGGTACGGTGATGAGCAGCGTGTTTGATCCGGTAAAGGAGGGGGTCGCGCAAATGCAGGTTAGGATTAGCCAGGTCGATCTTCGCCCGCAAAACTTTTTCACCGTCTTTATATTTTCCTTCGCGCATGGCCTTAAATAACTCCAGGTTCTCTTCCACAGAACGGTTCCGGTATGAATTCCCTGTTCCTGCCTCGGTAGGTGTCCCTTTTTGTGCGGCTATTTCTTGCGGAGTGGAATCATCCACATAAGCCAGGCCCTTTTTGATGAGCAACACCGCCCATTGGTACAACTGTTCAAAATAATCCGAAGTATAAAATTCGTTTTTCCATTGGAAGCCCAGCCATTCAATGTCTTCTTTGATGGCATTCACGTAGGTCGTCTCCTCGGACAGCGGATTGGTATCGTCAAACCGAAGATTGGTATAGCCTCCATATCTTTCCGTAAGGCCGAAATTGAGGCATATGGCTTTGGCATGTCCGATATGCAGGAAACCATTGGGTTCGGGAGGGAAACGCGTGACGATCTTTTCATGTTTACCGGTTTTTAGATCGGACGCAATAATTTCCTCTATGAAATTCAAATGTTTTTCTTCGCTCATGATTTTTTTTAGTTGTACTTTGGCGGGACAAAGGTATAACAAACAAAAGGATGGTGTACAAGGCTGTGCATATTGTTTTGAACCGTGGGGAAGACGCAGATCTTATTTACGGGCTGTTGTCCGGATTTGATTTTGAGGGGTTTGAAGAGCAGGAAAAGCGCTTGACCGGCTATATTGCTACCGCTAAAATGCCTGCGATGGCTGAGTTGGATGCTGTCTTAAAGGACTTTTCTTATCAGGTGGAGGTGGTACCGGATCAAAATTGGAATGCGGAATGGGAAAGCCATTTTCAGCCTGTACTTGTCGAAGAATTTTGTGGCATTCGTGCAGATTTTCATCCGCCGTTTCAGCGGGTGCAATATGAGATTATTATTAACCCGCGCATGTCTTTTGGTACGGGACATCATGCGACCACCCGGTTGATGATCAGACTGATGCAGCCTTTGGAAATGAAAAATAAGAAGGTACTGGATTTTGGTACAGGCACCGGCATTCTGGCGGTATTAGCCGGAAAAATGGGTGCGGAGAAGATAGTCGCTGTTGACAACGACCCAAATGCGGTAGAAAACGCGGCACAAAATATCCAGGAGAATTTTTCCTCCGGCATTACTTTGTACTGTCAGGATCATCCCGATCCGGGTGAAGGAAGTTTCGATATTATTCTAGCCAACATCAACAGGAATACTTTATTGGGAGCTGCCCATGAATTAACCAGGGTGCTTAAACGGGACGGTTACCTTTTACTCAGTGGTTTTTTGAAAGAAGATCAGCAGGCTGTTGAGACGCTCTTTGGCCACGGGAGACTTACAACGGATGCTGTGCTGGAAGAGGCCGGCTGGGTGGCGATCCGGATGCATTCTTCATGAATTAGCTGTTTGTCAAGCGGCAGGAATTTCGTTATATTTGCTTCATCAATGTAAGTGTAAATAGGTTACACAGTAAAAAAAAACATCAACTAAAAACCAGTTATGTCGGAAATTACCCTAATCGTACTGGCTTATCTGATCGGATCTGTCTCCAATGCTATTTGGATCAGCAGGTATTTCTTTCATAAGGATATCAGAGATTATGGAAGCGGGAATGCAGGTGCCACGAACACCTTCCGGGTTTTGGGCGCGAAGGTAGGCGTTGTGGTGCTCGCACTGGATATGTTAAAAGGAGTGATAGCCGTAAAACTGGCCTATTTGCTGCCTTTTTATACGATGCCCATTCACGGTACTCAGTTGATTAACCTGCAAATAGGTTTGGGGCTGGCCGCTGTAGTTGGCCATATTTTCCCGATTTGGTATGATTTCCGGGGCGGGAAAGGCATTGCCACCTTGTTCGGCATGGTACTGGCTATTCAACCGCTGATCGCCCTTTGCTGCGTGGGTGTTTTTGTCTTGATTTTGTTTCTTACCCGCTATGTTTCCCTGAGTTCCATTCTTGCTGGTATTGCTTTCCCTTTATTGCTTATTTTTATTTTCAGGGAGCAGGAGGTCTTTTATCGTATTTTTGCCATCGTTACGGCTTTATTAGTGGTTTTAACACATCAAAAAAATATAGGCCGGCTGCTCAATGGGACGGAAAATAAAATGAAAAGAGGCGCTCACCGGCACAAAAAATATGATTCCGACGATTGAAGCTTCTTTATTCCGGTCATTTTTGACTCCGTGTTTTCATTTTGGTATGATGATTGCCTTTATTAAAAAAAAGTATTGAAAGATGCGAAAAAAAGTTACACTCCTGTTGTTATCAGGAATCTTGTTTATTGCTGCCTGTTCGGTAGTTCCCATCACCGGAAGACGTCAGCTCACGCTTATTCCGGAAAGTACCATGAATCAGATGGCCGTCACCCAGTACCGGAGCTTTCTGTCTCAGAATAATGTAGTGACGACTTCGGAAAGCAAAAATGCGGCAATGGTCAAGCGGGTAGGTCATCGCATCGCCCAGGCGGTAAGCACCTACCTCACCAGTAATGGCATGGCAGATCTCATTGATGGATATGACTGGCAATTTAACCTGGTGAAAAGTGATCAGGTGAATGCGTGGTGCATGCCCGGCGGCAAAGTCGTTGTCTATACGGGATTATTGGGACTTACTGATAATGAGACAGAGCTTGCTGTTGTCTTGGGTCATGAAATCGCACACGCGGTGGCAAAGCATGGAAATGCCCGGATGAGCAAAGCCTTGATCGCACAAGGGATCGAAGTGGCCGGTGCAGTTGCTTTATCTGAAAATCCTACCTCACGTAATATTTTTTTACAGGCCTTTGGTATTGGCGGTACTTTGGGCATGCGGGCCTTCGGCCGGCGTGACGAACTGGAAGCCGATCACCTGGGATTGATCTTCATGGCTATAGCCGGTTATGATCCCCGGCAGGCCGTAACTTTCTGGAAGCGTATGGCTGCCCAAAGCCAAAATAACGTTCCCATATTTTTGAGTGATCACCCGAGCGATGCTAGGCGGATCAGGGAGATTAAGAAGCTATTGCCCGAAGCGATGAAATATTATCATCCGCATTAACGTGGCCTTAATAACCTGGCTGAACTACAATAACCATTAAACCAAAAGAAAGCGGATGAGGCCTCATCCGCTTTCTTTTGGTTGGTCATCTATTGGACATTAATTCTGTTGCTCTTTACTCAGTTTTGACGATAAAGTTTCTTGTCCCGGGCTCCAGTTACAGGGAATCAATTCATCTGTTTGTAAAGCATTTAAAACACGGAGTACCTCATCTACGTTTCGCCCTACGTTCATGTCATTTACGCTTACCCAGCGAATAGTTCCGGAAGGGTCAATGATAAAGGTAGCCCGGTAAGCCACTTTTTCTTTGGCTTCCAGAATGCCCAATTCTCCCGCCAGCGATTTGGAGGTATCAGCCACCATGGGGATCGTCAGGTTTTTTAGGCCCGGATGTTGTTCGCGCCAGGCAAGATGTACGTATTCACTGTCGGTAGAGGCACCGATCACTTCACAATTTTTCTCCCTGAACAGTGGTGCTTTTTCATCAAAGGTTATGATTTCAGTCGGGCAAACGAAAGTAAAGTCCTTCGGCCACCAGAATAAGACAGTCCATTTTCCTTTGGCGGATGCATAATCTTGTTTCAGGTCTGTTATCTCTGCTCCGTTTTCCGTATTGATCACCGCCTTTTTGTTGAACTCCGGTAATTTTTCGCCAATGGTTACCAGTCCGTTTTTTACTTGAAATTGCTCAGTCATAATGTATGTGTTTTTCTTTAATATTAACTAAAAGCTACCGCTCTTTTCAAAGGGCAAAATTACGGCTTTAACCTAGTAAAACCATACAAGTTTAACTCACACGGTTGTCGTCCATGAGCATGGACATGGCGTGATCCATTGAGCCGGCGGGTGTAATTCTTCCGGCATTGACAAAAAATATTTCATCTGCATCTTCAATCGTACTCAGTCGGTGAGCGATAATAACCTTGGTTGTTTTTGCCGGTAAAGTGGCTAGAATATCTTCCAGCAATTGCTCTGTTACCGTGTCTACATTGGCTGTGGCCTCATCAAGAATTAATATTTCCGGTTCTCTTAGCACCGCGCGAATGAAGGCAACCAATTGTTTTTGTCCGAGACTTAACGCATCTCCGCCTGCCCCCACTTTGGTGGCTAACCCTTTATCAAACTTTTCGATCAGCACATTCAAATGGTGTTCAGCTAACTTTTTATTGATAGCCTTATCAGATAAACCAATATACTTGTCGTTGCCGTAGATGATGTTTTCTTTAAGTGTTCCGGAAAACAAAAAAGGTTCCTGTAGGATGAACCCGATTTTGTTGCTTCTAACTTTATCGGAAAACGTACGAATGTCTTTGCCTTCCAAGAATACAGTGCCTTTTACCGGATCGTACAGGCGAGCGATGAGGGCAGCACTGGTAGACTTTCCCCCTCCGGTAGGTCCGATAAAGGCGTAGGTTTTACCTGCTTGGAGCTCAAAACTTACTTCCTTGAGTACTTCATTACTGTCGTGGTAATTGAAATAAACCTCCCGGAAGGACAAAAGAGCTTTGGAGTCGGTTGCTTGTACTTCCGCGATCGGGCCCATGCCCGGGTCCATATTTAAAATAAGTACGATGCGATCCCAGGCGGCCAGGGCCGTTTGAAAGCTTGCCCACAATGCAGCTAATTGCTTCAGCGGGTTGTAAAACCGGTTAGTATAAGCCAGGAAGCTGATCAGAAACCCTACGGTAAATGAACCGTTGATGATCAGGTAGATGCCGTAGGCCAATACCACCAACTCCGCCATATTGGTGAAAAAAGAATAAACAGGCATCAGCAAATTGTTGGCCAGGCCAGCACCCACCGCATTTTTATAATTTTCTTTGTTAGCTTCTTCGAAACGGTCCCTGAAAAAGTCCCGTCGGTTGAAAGCAATAATGGTTTTAAAATTGGTGAGACTTTCCTGTACTTCTCCACTCAACCCGCCGGTACTCTTCAGACTTGCGGCGTTTTTTCGTTTGACCCATGGAGAGATAAGCTTCGTAAAAATAAGGATAAATAAAGCGGGTATAAGTGCTGCTCCTCCTAATTTTGGATTGAGTGTGATCAGGAAAATGCCAGCGCCCGTCATCATGATAATGTCACTCAAAAACCGCATAAGCGATTGAGAGAAAAACTGGTTTAGCTTATCGGTGTCGTTGTTGATCCGGGAAATCAGGTCTCCGGATTTGTTTTGGTTAAAAAAGGCAATGGGAAAAGAAGACAGCTTTGTAAATACGGCATTGCGTAAGGAGTAGAGCGTCCGTTGTCCGATAGAACCCATCAGCCAGGTCTGCAGGTAGTTAGCTACCAGCGCAACCAGGTAAATGATCAGCAGGATGCCCGAATAAAACAGTACACCCTGCATATCTTTGGTTTTAATGTAGTTGTCGATTGTATAACCTACCAGAAAAGGACCTGTTAAGGTAGCCCCGGCATTGACAATAATAGCCAGAAAAGCAAAAAACAAATTCCACCGTTCTCCCCCGATCAGTTGAAACATTTTCCTGAAAGGAGAGGAGGATCTATTTTGCTTCTCATTTGTTTTTTGTATGTCATAAAGATTGTAGTTCATAATTGCTCGTGCTTCTTTGTGACTGATAGATTTGAATGTATTCCGGGCTGGTTTTCATCAACGCTGCATGCCTCCCTTTTACGATGAGTTCACTTTGCATAAGCAAGATGATCTGGTCATAATCTTTTACGGATTCTATCTTTTGCGTGATGGATAACAGGGTAATTCCCGGGTAATTGTCCTTTACATGCTGTAATATTTTTTGTTCCGTTTGTATATCTACTCTTGCGGTGAAATCGTCCAACAGTAAAATTCTGGGTTGGACGGCTAATGCGCGCGCCAGCATTACTCTCTGTTTTTGCCCGCCTGAGAGGCTGTTTCCCCTTTCGGAAACCACGGTATCCAGTCCCTGGGGCAAAGACTGAATAAAGTCTTTTAATTCAGCGGTTACAACCGCTTTTTCAAGATCCGCGTCGCTTACCGATTTATTGAAAGCAATGTTTTCACGCAGGGTCATATTGAATAAAATACTGTCCTGGAATACGAGCCCGATCTGGTCATGGAATTTTCTTTTTTCATAGGCGTCTATGGGGTATCCGTCAAATAATATTTTCCCCTCATCGGGTTCGGTAAGTCCGGTCAGCAGATAGAATAATTGGGTTTTCCCTGCAGCCGTAGGTCCGATAATCGCTGTGCGCGAACCCGGTTGAATGTCGAAAGAAATGTTTTTTAAAGCTACTTTATCTTCATAATGTACCGCTACCTGTCGTACTTCGATCTTTCCCACTAACGGTTTAGTTATATCTCCGGATTTTTTTTCAGGAGGAGCTTCCAATACTTCATGCACCCTTGTGTAGGAAGCACTCGAACGGGCGATTACATTGGTCATAAAACCAATAAGCATAATGGGAAAGATGAGCAGTGAGACATAGCTGTTGAATGCTGCGAACTCTCCAAGTGTCATGTTGTTGTTGATTACAAAATGTCCGCCCAGGGCAAGTATGGTCAATAGCGCCATATTCGCTGTAAAAACGACAATGGGGATGAGGGTGGCAAACAATTTTAAAATGCCCATACCAAGGCTGAGCGATTCTTTGTTCGCGGTCATGAACTTTTCATATTCCGGTTGCTGGGCATTTAAAACCCGGATCAGGGCAGCCCCCAATACACTTTCACTGATCACTTTGTTCAGCCAGTCGATTACTTCTTGGCTCTTTTTAAAAAGTACCTTAATGCGCACCATTACGTAGTAGAAAACGAAACATATAATGGGAATAATGGCCAGCACTGCGAGCGCGAGCTTCCAATTGATGGACAGCAATAAAGCGGCGGCGCCTATAATCAGGAATAAAGAAGAGATAATGACGGGGATGGCTTTTGAGATAAATGATTTTATGGCGTCCACATCCGAGGTGAGGTTGGTGAGCAGTTTTCCGGCGGTCACCCTTTCGATGTAGCCGAAAGTCTGTTGTGCAACTTTTGCAGAAAGGGCTGTCCTGAGGTCCCTCGCGACGCGTTCTGAAGCGATCGTCTGCACTACGCTTTGCAGGTAGGTGAAAAGGAAAATGCCGGTGGCGGCTCCCGAGAAAGCAATGATGAGGGTGGTAAAATCCAAGGTTTGTGTAGCATAAGCGTCTATGCCGTATGCGATAAGCTTGGGGATGATCAGATTAATGCTATTGCTGAGCAGGGCCAGCAGTACCAGTAGCAGGATAAATTTAGAATATTTGCCTAACAAGGCATACATATTTGGTTTCTTTTGCCTACCGGTCCGGCCGTTACCATCTACAACGGGTACTTTTGAACGTTTGAATTCTTTCATTTTTCCTTTCCTAATGAACCAGATACCGCCAAAAACAAGTCACGGAGCTATATCAGAAAGACAGTCAGGAACCTCATACGTGTATCAAGTGGCTGGTCCGGCTACGCTTTGAGGAACAAAAATAATATAGATAATATAAAGTGAGCAGGAATAGCCCTGGTTTATAGGCGAATCGCGGAATAATATCGGTAAGAGGATGCGATTTCCAATAAGACAGTTGTTTCAGCGGATATCACCGGAGGGATTCCTGGCGGAAGCTCGTGAATAGGAATGCCGGTAAATCCAAAGCCTTTTCTGGTTAAATTGCCCATGCAAATCTGCCTTGGGCCCACTGCGATAGTTGATTCGTTCCCCGGGCATATTGCCTTTAACAGTTTTTTTAGTTACTTTAATTTGAGAAATAAGCTGCACTATCTTATTTTTACCGATTTTCTGAATTAAAAATGATCGCATTGAAATACCTAAAAATCTTTCTTTTTGGACTATTATCTGCAGTCCCATTTGCCTCTTTTTCGCAGGACACTACCGGTTTCCGCTCTAAAGGACATTTGTATGGGGAGGTTTTTGCAGATTATTTCTATAAGGCTCATGCTGATACTATGGAAAGAGGATTTAATCAGTATGCTACTTATCCCAAAAACAGCAATGCCTTTCAGATTCGCCGGATCTATTTGGGGTATCAATATGACTTCAGTGACCGCTTTTCGGCAGATATTCTTCTGGAATCCACGCTGGAGGACGGGGATCTTACACTTTTTGTAAAATACGCCAATATTCAGTGGAAAGACATCTTCCCCGGAACCGATTTTGTCATTGGCCGGATGAAAACACCTACTTTCTCTACCCTTACGGATAAAGTCTGGGGGTATCGTTCTGTAGAAAGATCCATTGCCGATATGCACGGTAGCCCATCCAATGATCTGGGGGTCGCGCTGTGGGGGCGCTTTGATCAGAAAAGCCGTTTTGGCTACGCCCTCATGGTAGGGAACGGAAGCGGAATGGATTTGATCGATGATCGGTTTAAGAAGTTCTATGGGGAGGTCTATGCCAAATTATTTGACAAAAAGCTCATTGTGGACTTATATGCCGACTATGAAAGATTCCACTGGCGGACAGCCTATCATCAGTCCGCCGCTATGTTTAAAGCGTTTGCAGCCTATCAGACCGCGGATCTTACGATAGGGGTTGAGGCCTACCGCCAACACCTTCAAAATGGCGCATTAATGGGACAGCAGAACGGAAAAGATACGGTAAGCATTGATAACTATGGCATCTCGGTATTTGCCCACGGCAAGTTTCCGGGGGAAAAACTAGGCTATTTTGCCCGTATTGATCACCTGATCCCTTCGACTAAAGCGCAGTATAAGTCTGCTGCCATGACAAGTCTGGTACCCGAGTACGATCCCGCCTATCGCAGTCGCTTTATTACTGCTGGTATTGATTATGAGCCGGTTAAAAATGTTCATTTTATGCCGAATATTTGGTATTGTGGCTATGAAAACCGGATTTCCGGTCAGCAGAAGGACTATGACCTGGTCTACCGGCTGACTTTCTTCTATGAGTTTGAAGGGTAAGCCAGCCGTCTGAGCATCTCAGGAACAATTTCCCCGGTTATTCTTTGATATTCATTTAATTATTTAAATTTGGCTTTTCAATTAAGTGTGCCATACTTCAGCCTATGTATCCAAGCATATCCGATTTATTAAGAGACCTTTTTGGTATTCATATCGCCTTACCGGTTCAGACCTTTGGTTTTTTTGTAGCTGTTGCTTTTTTTGTTTCGGCCTATGCGTTGAGCAGGGAGATGAAAAGAAGGGAGTCGCTGGGTTGGATGCTGCCAAAGATGGAAAAAAGGACCGTTGGTAAGCCGGCTACCACTTCGGAGCTTGTATGGAATTTTGTCATTGGTTTTTTGATCGGCTATAAGCTGCTGTATGCTGTGCTCAACTGGAGCGCTTTTTCAGACAATCCGCAACAGCTTATTTTGTCTGCGGAGGGAAACGTGTTGGGAGGCATCATCCTGGGTGCTGTCTTGGTCTATTTGCGGTACAATGAGAAGAAAAAGCAGCAGCTCCCCAAGCCTAAACAGGAGAGTTACCAGGTGTGGCCGCATGAACGTATTGGCGATATGGTGGTTTTAGCGGCTATTGGCGGACTGGTGGGCGCAAAAATATTTGACAGCCTGGAAAATTGGGACAGCTATATGGCGGATCCCATTGGCAGTTTTTTATCTTTTAGCGGGCTTACGTTTTACGGTGGATTGATCGTAGCGGCCATTGCCATACTCTGGTATGCGCGTAAGAAGTCGATTGACCGCTGGCAGTTATTGGATAGTTTTGCCCCCGCGCTGATGCTGGCCTATGGTCTGGGTCGGGTAGGCTGTCAGATGGCCGGCGATGGGGATTGGGGCATTTACAACAGTGCTTATGCGAACGACGGCCATGGCGGCGTAGTCCGCGCAACTGCAGGCCAGTTTCAACAGACTTTGCAGGAACACCATGCGTTTTTTCTACGCGACTATGGCAATCTGGCCGACGTACATCATGCCTTTTTTGCCAAGCCTGATTTTCTAAGTTTTTTACCCAATTGGTTCTTCGCCTTTAATTATCCTCATAATGTCATTAGTTTTGGTATCCCCATTCCGGGATGCGTTGGAGAACACTGTGCGATGTTGCCGACGCCGGTATTTCCTACTCCCCTTTATGAGATTATTGCTTGTTTTATCCTGTTCGCCATATTATGGGCCATTCGTAAAAAAATACGTATTCCCGGCCTTTTGTTTGGTATTTACCTGATTATGAATGGGGTAGAGCGCTTTTTTATTGAATTGATCCGGGTCAATACAAAATATGATATTTTTGGCATCCATCCTACACAGGCAGAGATTATTTCTACATTGCTTGTTATTTCGGGCATTGCTTTGATCTGGTATGTCCGAAAGAAACATCCGAAACTGGAGGTGAAACCAAGCCAGGGCAACGTTAAGCCCAAAGCGGATAACGTCCCTTAGTCCGTTCTTCTTAAGAAACTTCTTATCCAATTGCCGGTTCAGCCGGCAAGGTTTTTCAAGTACGGAACAGAAAAATATTATAAAGATATTTGCATCTTTTATTATTTTATAGCTATCTTTGTGTATGAATATATTGTCTAACTATTTAAGCAAACCGTTATGGCAGAGGAAGAAGTATTAGATGTTACCGTGATTCAGCCCTGGCTGAAGCATAAAACTATTTACGAGCACTTTGATGCATTAAAGGAAGGAGAGGCCTTTATCATTCACAACGATCACGATCCCAAGCCGCTCTACTATGCTTTAATCAATGATAAAGGGAAAACATTTGACTGGGATTATTTACAGGAAGGCCCTAAAGTATGGGAGGTCCGGATTGGGAAGAAAAAGTGAACCGTTCGTGAGGAAGGGCTTACGGGAATAAATCGTTTCCGGGCGGAAATGAAGATATGCGTATGCTTATAAAACGGCAACAGGAAAACTGGTTTATAGCAAGTGGTAAAGCCATAAACAAGGAAGCTATATTTGAGGCATGATATCTGCAAAAAAGGAGTGTTTAGGCCAGCCCTTTTTTGTCTTAATGAACCTCCAGGCCTAGTGTGTAATCTCCTAAGGCTTAAGCGTAGGAGTAATCTGCCAGCCGATGGCCTGTAATGTTGTCTGCTACACCTCCGGTGCGTAATCGGTATTCGCTTCTGTTATAGTACATGTTTGACGTTGTTAAATTTGAATCTTTGAGGCGGCCCTGCTATTTGAGGGGGGCGATTGTGCTAAAAAAGTCATTCTCTTAACCAGTTCAGAAAGGTGGTCATTTTCTCTTTGCTGATGGTAATGGTATCATTAAAGGGAAGGTTCAGTTCCAGGGATATTTTCCTAGACAGGTAACTGGAAGCCTCTTTTATGGCGTTGCGGTTGACGATGTATTGTCTGTTTGCACGATAAAATAAATGGGTATCCATCCGTTGTATTTCGTCCAGGGTCTTGTTGATCACATAGTCTTTTTGATCAAAGGTATAAAGGTGAGCTGCTTCGTTTTTGATGTAAAACAAGGCGACGTCTTCTAGCTTGACCGGTATAACGCTGTCTTTAAAATAAACCAGTAGGGTGCCCTCTCTTTTCATATTTTCCTGCTGATCCGAATCCAGTGCCTTAACTATGTTTTCCAAAGATTGCGACCAGGAGGAAAAGGTCTGTTTCAGTTGGTCGTATTTATCAAAGGCTTCTTTAATTTTTTCCTGATTAAAAGGCTTTAAGACATAGTGGATGCCGTTGGCATTAAAGGCTTTTATGGCATATTCGTCAAAGGCGGTGCAGAATATGATGGGCGCCCTGAGGTCCACTTCGGAAAAAATATCAAAACTCAGCCCGTCCCCCAGTTGTATGTCACTAAAGACCAGGTCCGGGGTGGGGTTGTTTTTAAAGTACCGAACGGCTTCTCCAACAGATTGCAGTATGGTCGTTACCTGGACCTGAGGAGCGACTTTTTTGATGATGTCGGCGAGGTCTTCTGCTGTTAGTCTTTCATCTTCTATGATAACGATGGTCATGATCCTAATATCTTTATGCTGACCGAAAATGTATTTTGTTGCTTCAAAACATTGATTTTATTACCGGAGATAATTTTATACCGTTCCTTTAAATTGGCTATCCCTTTTCCTGTGGAATGCTTGATCGATGTTTTCGGTTGCAGGTTATTAGACACGGTAATCCAATCCTCCTTTTTCACTATTTCTATGTACAAGGGCTTTTCATTGGTTACAACATTATGCTTAATGGCATTTTCCAGTAAGGGCTGTAAAGAAAAAGTAGGAAGGCGTTGTTCCGGTGTACAATGCAACAAATGCTTGTCTACCGTGTAGTGCAACGCCTGACCAAAACGTACCTTTTGCATCTCCATATAGTTGTTACATATCTTTAACTCCTCAGCGATGGGCGTTAAGCCTAAATTGGCATCTGTGTGGACGAAAGACGCCCGAAGAAAATCGGAGAGTTGAACCAGGTAGTTCTCAGCTGTATCCGGTTTTTTCCTGATGAGCGATTTCAGTGTCGTCAATGCATTAAACAGGAAATGCGGCTTGATCTGCTGTTGCAACAGTTGATTTGCCGTCTCTGCGTTAGAAGTCTTGAGCTTTAGGAGTTCCAGCTCAAAGTTGCTTTTTTCGTGCTGGCTCAAGACAAAAATTTGGATCAGATAGATAAAGGTATATTGGATGGCACTGGTGCAGAAAAGAATGAGCACCGTCTTGCCACCGCCCGGTGCCAGCATATTTTTAGGAAGGTGCAAATCAATGCCCCAACGCATAAGCGTAATGCTGACAAAGTAATGGATAATGGAAAGAAGGAAGGTACATAAAAATCCGGTGGCAAAGATGCGTTTTTCTATATTCTTGATGTTCCTGTTTTTTTGCTTCGGATCTTTATAGAACGCGATGATCTCAATATTAAGAATGAAGATGATTAAAGATAAGGCGGTAATGGTCAGTGCCCTGGTCATGATACTGTCCCATGTCGAATTGTCATAAATGGAAATGATCATGATGGACGTGATCATATAGAACAGGTATAAGCGAAAGCTGCTTTTGAACAAATAACGTTTTAATTTCTTCTTTTCCATCGGATGCGATTTAAGGTCCTCGGAAGGTAATGGGTGTAAACGGTTTTAAATCAGGTGAACAAAACCCACTCTTTAAAGGTACAAAGAATACCCGTTTAATTAAAGAGCGGGTTCTGTGGTCATCATTCATTGGGATCCCACCATTCAGCCCTGCATCGGATGCGCAGCCCCTTTTCCGTAAGATGATGTAATCAGTTGCCCGTAGTCGGTTTTCTTTTTTCCTCCCAGTTTCTGTCCTAAGGTGTCGAAGATCGAATACACTACGGGTATAATAACCAGCGTAAGAAAAAGAGAAGAGAGCAGTCCGCCAATAACTACCAGCGCAAGCCCCCGGTTGATATCAGCCCCATCGCCTTGGGCAAAAGCAATGGGCATCATCCCGATCACCATGGCAATGGTCGTCATTAAAATAGGCCGGAAGCGGGCCTGGTAGGCATCGATCAATGCCTGATAGGTGGAAGCGCCCGCTGCCTTGCTGTGATTGGCAAAGTCAACCAGCAGTATGGCGTTCTTGGCCACCAGACCGATCAACATGATGATACCAAGGATCGTGAAAATATTTAAACTCTGATGGAACAACCCCAGGAACAGAAGGGCGCCTATAAAGGACAAGGGAATAGAAAATAGCACCACCAGTGGGGTTGCAAAATTGTCATAAATAGCCACCATGACCAGATATACCAGAATTACTGAGGCGAGAAGGGCGATACCCAATGAACCAAAGCCTTCCTGCTGGTTTTCCATTTGCCCGCCCCATACATAGCTGACCGCCGGATCCTTTTTTAGTTTTTCTAATCGGGACATCCAGTCGGCAGCCACTGACCCCGTTGTCCGGCCGACGGTTTGCGCCTGGATGGAGACGGCAGGGGACTTATCCCTCCGCTCCAGCAGGCTGGGACCGGAGCCATAGGTGACATCGGCAAACTGTTTCAGCTTGATTGGCTGGCCCTGACTATTCATGAATTCCATGTTCCTCACGTCGTCAATAGTGGAGCGTCCCATTTCATCATACCTGACGTTGATGTCATACTCCTCTGTTCCTATGGTAAATTTGTTGTCGGTATTCCCAGAAAAGGCGGTTTGCATGGCCTTTCCCACCGTCGCTACATTTAGCCCCAGCTTATCCATTTTGTCCCGATTCATGTGGACCTTGATCTCCGGGTTACCATCTTCAGAGGTGAGCCGGACTTCGGTTGCTCCGGGTACTTCACGCAATAGGCTGGCCGCCCTCGTCGCAAAATCCATTGCGTCTTTTTGGGTGGGGCCGATGACGGTTAGCGAAAGGGGCGCCTGTTCCGCTCCCATTAAACCCACATTCACGATTTTTAGCTTGGCGTCCACCAGCAAGGGAGCCATTTCTCTTTTCAGTTTAGCGGCGTATACGTTAGTAGGTTCGATTTGCCGGTGTTTGTCTGTCAGAAAAATGTGAATCTCCGACTTATACTTGGAGCCATTCACCGACATTACGCCGTCGGAGGCCTGCCCTACTGTGGTAATCAGGTGTTCGATCTCCGGTTTTTTAGCCAAGTATCGCTCTGCTTTCTGGGTTAGGAAATTGGTTTGTTCAATAGAGGCGTCCTTATTCAGTTCCAATTGGAGGTAAAACTCTCCTTTGTCGTTATTGGGAAAGAAGGCCGTTTCTATATAGCCTTTGCCAACAAGCATAAAGGATGCTATAAAAAGGAGAAGTGTTACCCCCAGGGTGATGACCTTGTGGCTCCTTTTCGCCAAGGCCCATTTTAACAAATCGCCCATGCCACTGGATAATTTATGAATGCCCCGTTCAAAACCGGCAAGTATTTTTCCAAAAAAGGATTTGGTGCTGATGTGCTCTAGTTTCCCGAAACGGGAATACAGCCAGGGTACTATCGAAAAGGAAACCAGCAAGGAGAGGGAGGTTGCTACCATGACGGTAACGGTGAACTGACGTAAAATATCCGGGACAAGGCCTGTTGCTAAGGATATGGGCAGAAACACAACAACAATAACAAGGGTAATCCCCATTACCGTAAATCCAATTTCCTTTACGCCATCATAGGCTGCCCGGACTTTATTTTTTCCCATTTCCATGTGTCGGTGAATATTTTCAATCACCACAATGGCGTCGTCCACCAGAATACCCACCACGAGCGAGAGGCCCAGTAATGACATCAGGTTTAGGGTATATCCCAGCGCGTATAAACCAATAAAAGTGGCGATTAGCGATAAGGGAATGGCTACAATGGTAATGGCGGCATTACGCAAACTGTGCAAAAAGAACAACATGATAACAGCTACTAAAATGATAGCGAGAAAAAGGTCGTGCATGACGTTATTCGCCGCATTGAGGGTATAATCAGAACTGTCACTGGCTACCGTAATATGGACGCCTTTATCGCTGTAGTTGCTTTGTATAGCGGCTATGGTCTTCGTCACTTTTTCAGATACTGCTACCGCGTTAGCGTCTGATTGTTTATATACCTGAAGTAGGATGGTATTTTTTTGGTCGATTCTCGAGATCTTTTCAATGTCTTTTGTGCCGTCGACCACATAGGCAATATCCGAAAGTCGTATCATCTCGCCATCAGAGGCCGGTACGGGCAGGCTGCGCAACTCCTGTAAGGTTTGTAACTTTCCAGATAGTCGTATGGTCGTCTGGTTGTTTCTGGTTTGAATATGCCCCGTCGGAAAATCCATATTGGAAACGGCAATAGCTTGTTCTACCTGTCGAATGGTCAGACCGTATCCTTTTAGTTTTTCGGGAATGACATTAACTTGGATTTCACGCTCATGCCCGCCGATCATTTCTACCTTGGCTACTCCCGCTATCCGGGAAATAACCGGTTGTATTTTTTGATCAAGCAGATCATATAAGCCTTTCTCCGAAAGCTGGTCTGAAGTTACAGAAAGGTTTATAATAGGAACATCATCCAATGAAAACTTAACGATAGACGGTCTTTCTGCATCTTCCGGCAGGTCGTTTATAATGGCGTTTACCTTTCGCTGTGCATCGTTGAGGGAGTAATTCACATCCGCGTTGTTATTCAAGGTGATCATGACCACCGAAATGCTTTCCAGTGATTTGGACTCGATCTTCTTCACGTTTTCAAGAGAAGATACCGCGTCTTCTATTTTTTTGGTTACCGAATTTTCAACCTCGGAAGGTGCTGCGCCGGGATAAACAGTCTGGACAGTGATCACATTAACTTCCAGATCGGGTACCAGTTCATAGCCCATTTGGGAGTAGGCGAAAATCCCTCCCAGCGTCAGTATAGTGAATAACACAATAATGAGGCTGGGTCTTTTTATAGATATTTCTGCTAATTTCATGATGATCGCTTTTAAAGCGTTATTTAATAACTTGAATCGGAGTATTATCTAGAAGGTTAATCTGGCCCGATGTGACCACCACATCTCCTTTTTCGAGCCCGGAGATAATCTCGATGTTATCCCCTGACACCCGTCCCGGTGTCACGGTAGTGAGCACTGCTTTGCCCGCTTTGACTAAAAAGATCTTGTGGGAACTGATGCTGCCCACAAACGCTTCTCTGGGAACAGCTAATACACGCACCGAGTCATTGTTGCCGAAATAAGCGGTGCCATACATGCCCGCTCTTAACGTATTGTCCTGGTTTTTAATTTCTACCTCAACAGGAAAGCTAAGGTTGTCATTAGCCTTTGGGGCGATGAAAGTAACCTGCCCTGTCCAGCTTTTGTTGGGAAAAACGCTAGCTGCTACCTTTACTGCCTGCCCCACCCGTACCGTTGCGATGTTTTTTTCATCTACGTTTACCCGCAACTTTAAGGCGGGAACATCTACAATGTCGAACAGCACCTGGCCGGGGGATACGTAGGAGCCTGGTTCTACGCTGCGTTGGTTGACAACACCGGCGAAGGAAGCGCTTATGTTGACATCTCCGGCCGCAATCTTCGCACTTTCCAGATTACTCTTGGCGTTTTCCAATTTAAGTTTTACCTGTTCCAATTGTTGTTTGGTAACTCCCCCTGTCGCATAGGCACTTTGGTATCGCTTAAGTTCCGATTGGGCGTTTTGGTAAACCGCTTTTGCATTCGATACGTTCACAGCTTGTTTGTCCGACTCTATGAAAGCCAGTAACTGACCGGCACGGACGTGGTCGCCTTCGTCCACCAAGACGCGACTAACCCGTCCGGCCGTTTCTGCGGAAATTTCTACCTCCTGGCTGGGTGTGAAGATGCCATTCACCTGATATCCGAGGTGTAAGTTGAGGTAGCTGGCCGTATCCACATTGACCGCGACGGCCGTGTTTTCCTCAGCGACGATTTGTGTAATCGATTCACTTCTCGCTTTGTTTTGTTGCAAAACATATACAATTCCCCCAAGGGCAAGTACTGTGATAACAATTGAAATGATGACCTTTTTCATTTTATTCGTTTTTTGTGTTATTTTACTTTGTATAATAAGTCCTTAATTTACCTTGAGATTTTACCAATTGGATTTCTGCAAGTTTGTAATCCATCAAGGCATTGGTGTAGCTGTTTTGTGCCTCGACATAAGAGTTTTCCGCATCCAACAGATCAGTTAATGTGGCCAGGCCGTTTTTATAATTATTTTCTACACTTTCCATTACATCCTTCGCCAGTTGTTTATTTGCCTGTTGCGAGCGCAATGTGATCAATGAATTTTTAATTTGGATTTCTGCGTTTTTTCGCGCTAAGGAAAGGGCGAGCCGGGTGTCCAGCAGGTCTGCCTTGTTTTTCTCAATCTCGATCTGCGCCTGTTGGACTTTGGCCCTATTGTTAAATCCGGTGAACAAAGGAATGCTAAGGTTAAGTCCGACGGAGGCATAATCAGACCAATTGACTCCTTGGGCGGGACCTTTAAAGTAGGGTATTTTTTCTCCCAAGCCCGAATAGCCGTAATTGGCGGTAAGGGACAGCACAGGGTAACGTTTTGCTTTTATTGCTTTTTTGTTAAAATGCAACAGCTTGTTTTGTTTTTTTAGTAATTGAATCTCTGTGAGTTGATCGACGGCTTCCGGATCGCTTAGGGCTATCTGGGGGTCGATTTTAAAGGTGTTATCGGGTAATTGGACTTTTGTACCGATATCCATGCCGATGAGGAACTTCAGAGCGTTCTTCTGTAAAGCGAGCGCGTTAATGAGATGCTGGCATTCACTGTTGAGGTTGTTAAGCGAAACGTTCATCCGGTCCAAATCGATCTTTTTAGTCAGTCCGTTTTTGAACAGGCCAGCCAGGATATCTCTTACCCGGGTTGTGTTCTTGATGGTTTTTTCAACGGTGGTTATCTGTGAACGGATCTTAAAAACCTGAAAATAGTTTTTGGCTACTTTTTCTATAACTTGTTCGTCTGTTAAGTCTTTATTTATCCGGTAGAATTCACGTGTTGTTTTGGCGGCCTTCAAACCCTGAAAAACAGCCATGTTAAAGATCTGCTGATTCAGCTGAAGGGTTGCGGTACTTTGCCAGGGCCGGCCCATTTCAATAACGGTGGTTTCTCCACCCATCGTCAGAGCCATTTGCTGGAGCAGTGCGTTGTAAGTAACGCCACCCTGGACACTGACGTGCGGCAGGGCGTTGGAGCGGGCCTCTTCAATAAGATAGGCGCTGTTTTCGACTGCTAAGCCGGCTTTAACTGCCTCCGCCTTGTGTTCAAGCGCATAGTGGATAGCCTCTTTCAGGCTGAGCACGGTTTGTGAAAAAACCGCAAAGCTGCAGCACAAAAAAAGAACGATTATAGGGATTGTCTTTTTCATCTTTTTAGTCGCTTTGGTCTGTTAACTAGATTGAATATCGCCGGCAAAGGTGAATAAATGCTCAAGCCAGGAAAAGTGCTATTTGGGTGAAACGGACAAATGCCGGGGTGAAACAGGTCGTGTGCAAGCTGTGCGAGTTGCAGCAGTTGAGCAGCCTGGTCGGTCATACCGTTGACTTAAGTGCAATAGCAAAAGCAACCCCGATAGGCACAAAAAATGATCTTGGAGTCGATTCACCGACTTTACGGTATCATTTCACGGTGGTTTTTGTCCGTCTTACGGATTTTCTGTTGCTGCCAGGAGGGCTTTTGATTCATCTTTGCATTGTCAAACGGTAATCAAGTGAAAAGCGCGTTTGACGAGTAAATCAAATTCAGTAAATTTTAAATTGTTTAGACATGAAAAAGTTAGCATTAGTCTTGGTTTGTGCATTGGTTGCACAAGTGGGATTCGCACAAATTACCATTGATCCCGAGGTAGGTCTCAACTTTGCTAAAGAACGCGTGGTAGTAGGTGATAACGATGTTACCCATTCAGATGCCGCTGTAGGTTTTAGCGGAGGAGTAGGCGTCAATATTCCCTTAAATAGCAATGGCCTTTATCTGAAGCCAGGCGTCTATTACCAAAAACTAGGTGGCGAAACAGCAGCTGCCGGAGTCACTACTACGACCAATTTGCATTATCTCAGCGTTCCGGCAAATCTGGGGTATCGTTATCAGCTTGGGGCTGCCGGATCCATTTTCGCGGAAGCAGGTCCTTATGTCGGTTACGCAGTAGATGGTAATACAGAGGTCGAAGGCGGTAGCAAGGATGAGACAAAAGATATTTCTTTTGGCGACGGGGTCGATGAGGTGAACCGCTTCGATTGGGGATTCGATTTTGGCATTGGTTATGAAACGCCCTGGGGTGTTTATGTGAAAGGGGGATATAATCTGGGTCTCGGTAATCTCTCCAATGTAGAGGATGTAACAGCTACCAACAGGAATTGGAATGTTGGGATCGGCTATCGCATTCACCTATAGGAGGATAAGTACACTTAGATTGTTAGAGGCAGGCGAACTTCGCCTGCCTTTTTATGTTACGGTATCTATGAACTTGGTGCAGGTAAGGGAGGCTCGGTGAGGTTTTAATGCGACGGAAAGTCCAAAGGAATGGGTGGAAAAATCTTCCGTGGGAAAAAGTCAGGTTTTCGACGGGAGTCCACGAGGCCCATTGGCGGGAATACCAAGTTGTTTGAACCGGACTGTCTTTCTCATATGTTTGTTGGAAAAGGATACACCTAACGGCTGGCTTCCGCAGCCCTTTAACAGTAGTAGAATGAGAAATTAAAGCACATAGTGCAAATACACTGCATTCCATGCCTGTAGTTTTGTAAAAAACATAGCGTTATGTTTTGGGATAAACAATGGAAAATCTGAAGAGTATGTTAAATCTGATCGCTTTAAAGAGAAGGGCCGGGTCCAGAACTATCTGGATGAATTCTGTTTAGCATCAATAGGCGTATTGTTCTGGACACTATGGTGGTCAGCTATTTGGGAGTACGGTAGAGGCAAGCCTCATATTTTTAAAGGTACGAGAAGTAAATACCTGTTTTTATAATTTGAATAGTATGGCTAATGCCAAAATACAAATATGATGAATACAAGATAGTAATTGGTAACGTCAGTCTGATTATCTAAGAACTGCCATAAAAAAACAAAATATTCCTCTGGTTAGCTAATAGGGTAACGCACTATCGGCACAACCATATTAAGTCCTGGAATAGAAGGTGGAGAAACTACGGCACTTCTTACCGGATAGCCGCACATTTTGGAGAAGATGAGGAAGCAAAAAAAAGTAAACGAGGGGGCAAAACGACAAATAATTCGGAAATGCTTTAGCTTCTTGATTAAAAACAAAATAATGCCAGAAGATTTTCTCAGACCAGAAAATAGTTCTGCTAAAACGATAGGTTACTCGATAAACGATACAGCCAAATCAACCCGCATAAGGCGTAATAAGGTCCGGCTGCTGAAACTGAACGTTATATCGATTTTATAGGTTTCCAGATCAGGGCAAGGCATTCTGGCAGCATAGATATTTATCAAAAATGCGCTTTTTGTGGGTAAAAATGCGTGTAACTGCCCTGAAACCCTATGTGCATAGGGTTTGTTGTGGAGCCGGCGGGATTCGAACCCGCGTCCAAACACGTCTTCCATAAGCTTTCTTCATGCTGAGTCATCTATTGATTTTAGAGACTTGGCAGGAAGATGACCAACCATCCAGGTCCTTAGCCACTGAGTTTCGGAAGTTATCCGTGGCCCTACAACTTCCTATCCTGCCAGATGAATGGTTTGCCTGCTACAGGCAAACGTGTCGGAGGGGCGAGGCAGGAAAGGGCCCGCTCGGACGACAAATGGCTTCTAATTAATTAAAATTAGGCAGCCATGGCATATCTGTTATTGCCAGTTAAAATGTTGAGCGTTCAGATTAACGTGCGAACCACACAATGCACGACATGCTTACTTACCTAAGATCATGCTGTCAAAACCAGTCGGCCCCAACAGAAATGGTCAATGACAAAGAACTATTGCAAAGATACGATTTTAATTGTGAGTAGGATGCCGGAAATTAAATGATTTTTTTATGCAACGGTTTTGGTCTTTCTCCTGTCTTAGGTTAAAGCAGTTGCCATGCCCAAGACCATTATCTTAGTCTCTTTGTTCATCTGCATGAGCTTTTTGCAATCCCGAGCGCAAGAAAGCCAACCGGGTGACTGGCGCTTTTTTACCGGACCGGCGTTCTCCTTGCCTCTTTCAGGATTAAGGCCAACACATCATCTGGGAGTAGGCATATTTGCGAGTGCGGCGTATTTTGTAGAAAAGAACATGTCTTTAACCCTGCAGGCAGGGTATCATTATTATCCGGGGATTTCATACGAGAAAGGGGTTTACGTTGGGCCACCACAAATTTTTGAATATCGGAAAGCAGAAGGAATTCCCTTTAGTTTAGTCCCAGTTATTGTAAATTTTCGGTTTTTTCCTGTGAAATGGTTGTATCTTTCCGCTGGAGCGGGAATAACAATGGGAGGCGCCAGAGGAGGGCTGCAATGGGGGTTAGGTTATGTTCCCGCGATCGGATTTTCATTTCCTGCTGGAAAGAAGCGGTTTGATTTGGAGTTAAGATTCATTGGAACCGATTTGAAGGTGAAGGACGCCCACGCCCGCCAAGGCGGCGTATGGAATGGAAGTGACAAAGCGACGGCTCTGAGTTGTTTTATCGGTTATTTTTTCGGAAGAGGCTAGCGGCGCCCCTGCGGATACAAAACCAGTGCCATCTGAAGTGTGATAGGCTAAAGGCCTTAGGAAAGCGAGTGGTTTGAATAACGGTGTGGATGCAACAAAAACCTGGGAAGGGATTTCCTGTGTAATTAACCAATTATTCATAGTATGCAAATTGTCAAGGGTAAAAAAGAATTTTTCAAAGGGATTAGTGAGATTACTTATGAGGGACCTGAAACAGATAATCTGTTGGCATACCGTTGGTATGATGAAAACAGAAAGATAGCGGGTAAGACGATGAAAGACTATCTGCGTTTTGCCTGTGCCTACTGGCATTCTTTCTGCGGCAGCGGAACTGATCCATTTGGAGAAGCGACTCATTTATTTGCCTGGGATGAGCACTCCGATCCGCTAGCAAGAGCAAAAGATAAGATGGATGCTGCTTTTGAGTTTATGACTAAAATGGGATTACCCTACTATTGTTTTCATGACGTTGATCTTGTTGATCAGGGGAGTAACGTAGTTGAAAACGAAAAACGATTAAAAGCAATTACCGCTTACGCCAAAGAAAAACAGCAACAGAGCGGAGTGAAATTACTGTGGGGAACGGCAAATGTTTTTACTAACAGGCGTTATATGAATGGAGCGGCCACTAATCCAGATTTTGCGGTACTTACTCATGCTGCTGCTCAGGTAAAAGGTGCTTTGGATGCTACTATAGCGTTAGGGGGCGAAAATTATGTATTTTGGGGTGGCAGAGAAGGCTATATGACGCTGTTGAATACGGATATGAAAAGAGAAAAAATGCATTTGGCTACTTTTCTACACCGGGCAAAAGAATATGCACGCAGTCAGGGATTTAGAGGTACCTTCCTTATTGAGCCTAAGCCTTGTGAACCTACAAAGCATCAATATGATTATGACGTAGCCACGGTCGTTGGATTTTTGCGGGAGCATGGTTTGCAAGACGATTTTAAATTAAATATCGAAGTCAATCATGCTACGTTGGCTGGGCACACTTTTCAACATGAATTGCAGGCGGCTGTTGATGTCGGGCTCCTTGGCAGTATAGATGCGAACCGTGGTGATTATCAGAATGGTTGGGATACAGATCAGTTTCCAAATAATATAAATGAGCTAGTAGAAGCCATGTTGATTGTTCTGGAAGCTGGCGGTCTTCAAAGTGGAGGTATGAACTTTGATGCCCGCATCAGAAGGAATTCCACAAACCCTGGGGACCTGTTCTATGCGCATATTATCGGGATGGATACAATAGCCCGGGCATTGGTTATTGCAGATGAAATATTGCAGGATGGTACCTATAGACAAATGCGTAATGCACGTTATGCTTCTTATGACAGTGGCAAAGGACGGGAATTTGAAAACGGGAATTTATCCTTGGAGGATCTGAGGAATCTAGCTGCAGAGAATGGAGAGCCTGACTTGAGAAGTGGGCAGCAGGAATTGTATGAACTGATTATCGGTAAATTTATCTGATTTAGTCTTGAGTTGTGCCGGGAAAATAGCATGAATCGCTGACCCGGATATTTGGAAAAGGAATATTTATTTTGCTATTAAGATGCCTATTCCACAAAGAGCAATGTGCCTAATTGTATAATTACAAAAAATATAGCACAAGCTTTAATATCACTCCTCTGGACTCCTTTGGTAGTTTTTGCTATGCGCCAAAGTAATACCGCTTATGGTGAATTGAACATTTTCATCATTATCTTTTAATAGTAATAGCTTAAGAAGACTTGCTCAGACAGGTCTTTTCGCTGCCTATTTTTTCTATCTTAATCGGGTATAGTATGAAAAATATATACCTTTGTTACTCTGATTTGCGAACTGTATTTGAAAAATGAAACAGGGTTATTGTGGCATACTATTTGTATGGTTAATTATTATAATGTATTTAACAGAGGTGCTAAGTTGAATTGGAAGAAGAGACGGGAGCCTTACAAATCAACAAGTGAAACTTCGGGGTTATTGGTTATTGTACAAGAGGATGAACAAGTTTTTCCAGAGGTGGTTGTTTCCGGAGAAAAAAGGACCCGCTCCTTAATTTTTCAATTGTTCTAATAGTGTTAATATGGCAGTTTAACAACCATCTGCCGAGCAAGGTGATTGACTAGGAATATGGTATCTAAGTTGGACAATACCTCGGAATTTTTTAAGGTAATCAATCCATTTAGGAAAATAAAAATCAGATGTTGCATGCCCAAAACATTGCGGGTGACTTGTATAAGTATGGAGATACATTGCATGGAAATCTTGAGCATTTAGGAATAGGTTAAGTGGTATTTTCGGCTGATACACCTGCTCGAAAAGGAACAAATAATGATAAGAAAAATAAAACGATTTTTGTTTAAAAACTTAAGTTTAGAGCGATACTTAAGTTTTCTTCAAGCATCCTATTTTATATTGTATAAGACCGGGCTCCTTAAATTTAGTAATGTATATACGTATCATTATTATGTTAAAAGGCTTATAAATAAGGGGGATGTAGTGATCGACATCGGTGCTAATTTGGGGTATTATTCTCGATTGTTTGCCAAATGGACGGGATCTACCGGTACTGTTCATGCAGTTGAACCAATACCCCTGTATAATAAGATGATATTGAAAGCGACAAAAAAGTACAAAAATATTAAATTATATCAATATGCCTTCGGGATAGAAGCGAAAGAAGTAAAAATGATCTCTTACACTCATACGGATTATCTCCAGACAGGAAGGTTAAAAATTTATGATCCACAAAAGGATGGGGATATTAGGAACTATGCACATCGTTTTAATGTCCAAATGGTAAGGCCATCGTGTTTATTTAAGGCTTTACCCAGAGTGGATTACATTAAATGCGACATAGAAGGCCAAGAGCTTATTGTATTATCTGATTTGAAGGGAATTATACAAAGCTATTTTCCAATAGTACAAGTCGAAATCTCTGGAGGTAATAAGGAGAAGCTAAATAGCCTGTTTGCCGAGATGGGATATGCATTATATATGTTGGAAGATAAGCGAATAATTTTGGAAAGGGAGGTTACTGATGGCCGCGGTGGCGAATATCTTTTCATTCATGAGAATGACATCGGCAAATACGTAAATGTCTAATATTCGCATTTTAAAGGACAGGACAGGAGCAGATTAACGGAGCATACGGTTCCAGACGCTTAAAGACTGGCAGCCGTACCGAAACTTTGGCGACTTCACATCGTCATCTTATTTGGGCTGCGGGAAATGTAATTATAGTTTACAACGTAAAAGCCCGGCATCTCAGCCGGGTTTTTACGTTGTACAAATGCCTAAAAAGGGG
>CAYXRN010000013.1:0-42452 GCA_964467635.1 uncultured Chitinophagaceae bacterium
CGTAAGGACTACTTTTCTCTGATTTCGGTTCTGCCATCTTGATAACCAATGACCACCGTGTTACACTTACCGGTAAAAAGTCCGTTTTCTACTACACCTGGTATGTTATTGAGCTGGCATTCCAACGCCTGTGGATTATGAATGGGGTAAAACTGACAATCTAAAATATAATTGCCATTGTCGGTAGTATAGATTTCAGTGCCATTTTTACGCAAAGTAAGGGCAGCGCAGTGTTTTTGTAAATGGCGTATGGTTAACTCAAGGCCAAAAGGAACCACTTCTACCGGCAAAGGAAAACGCCCTAATGTTTCTACGATTTTACTTTCATCGGCTACGACGATCATTTGCCGACTGATATTGGCGATTATTTTTTCACGTAACAGCGCCCCTCCTCCCCCTTTGATCAGGTTAAAGTTGGCGTCTACTTCGTCGGCCCCGTCAATATCTATGGTGACCTGATCAATTTCAGAAAATGGAACGACCGGAATGTTAAGTTCAGCAGAGAGTTTTTCGGATTCAATAGAAGTCGCAACGCTTTTTATTTCCAAGCCACCAGCTACCATTTCTCCGATTTTACGGATGGCCCAATAAGCTGTAGAACCAGTACCCAGGCCAACGGTCATGCCGGATTTTATAAATGAAGCTGCTTTTTCCCCGGCCGCCTTTTTGCCGAAATGAATGGTTTTTGCCATAGCAAGGAATTATGAAAAAGCAAATTTACATAAATCCAAGCGTTAATTTGGCCTCTTCGCTCATCATGCTCATTTCCCAGGGTGGGTCAAAAGTCATTTCCAAGGTAACATCTGCTACGCCTGCTACCCCCTGTATTTTTTGTTTTACCTCTTCCGGTAAGGATTGGGCCACAGGGCAAAAAGGCGATGTCAGGGTCATCAATACTTCTACAGTATAATCTTCTTTTACACTGACATCGTATATTAAACCAAGCTCCCAGATATTCACCGGTATTTCAGGGTCATAACAGGTCTTGATCATTTCTATAACTTCCCCACGGATAAAATCAGCAGATTTTTCTCCTGGCTGCGCAGCGCTTTGTTTATCTTTATCGTCTTGTGGATTATTCATCATTGCTTATTTTTGATTTCAGTTATTAAAAACTGACTTGACACCATGTAAAACGGTATTAAAGGTTCCGGCGCTAAGAATTAAAGCCTCGGCTATTGCTCGGATGTCATGCTTTTTTGCTGGTAGCCGAAAGCATACATTTTCATTTGTTTGATCATGGAAGCAAAGCCGTTAGAACGCTGGGAGCCAATTACTCTTTTCATTCCTATGCGATCAATAAAATAAAGATCCGTTTGCAATATTTCCTCCGGACTACGCCCTTCCCATAGCCTGACTAACAAGCTGATCAATCCTTTGGTGATCTCCGTATTGCTGTCAGCCATAAAATGGACTTTCCCGTCTTCAAAGAAAGTAGTGAGCCAGACTTTACTTTGACAGCCCTTTACCAGGTTTTCAGGCACATGATACTTTTCATCCAAAGGCGGAAGTTTATCGCCTAGTTCCATGATGTAAAAAATCGTACTTTCCATATCTCCTTCCAACATGGAGAAGTCTGCGATGATTTCGTCCTGTACGTCGTTTATTGCTGGTTGTTTCATTTTTTCCTTTTCTGTTGTATTCTTTCAACAGCGGTCAAAAATACATCCACTTCCTCCGCCGTATTATATACCGCAAAGGAAGCCCGGTTCGTGCCTTCAATATTGAGGATATGCATAAGAGGTTCTGTACAATGGTGTCCGGTTCGTATGGCAATACCCCGCGCATCCAGCATCATGCCGATATCAAAATGGTGAACAAGGTCTGAAACAAAAGAAATCACGCCGATTTTCTGCGGAGCCAGGCCGATCATTCGTATGCCGTTGATTTGAGATAAACCATCTGTCGCTCTCTTCAGCAATGCGTTCTCATGCAAAGCAACTCCTTCCCTATCCAGGCTCCTTACATAATCAACAGCCGCTTTCAGGGCCACAACGCCGCCTATATTCGGTGTGCCGGCTTCAAATTTATAAGGCAGCTCATTGTAGGTCGTTTTCGCAAATGTCACCTCCTTGATCATTTCTCCACCGCCCTGATAGGGAGGCATAGCCTCCAATAAAGGGCGTTTCCCGTAAAGGATTCCCGTGCCGGTGGGCCCATACATCTTATGGCCGGAAAAAGCCAAGAAATCACAATCCAGTTCTTGTACGTTTATGGCCTTATGCACAATGGCCTGGGCAGCGTCTACGACCACCTTCGCCCCTGCTTCGTGGGCCATTTCAATTATCTTTTTGATCGGATTCACCGTCCCCAAAGTGTTGGATGCGTAGGTAACAGAAACGATTGCCGTCCTGGCATTTAACAGCCCTTCAAAAGCTTCCATGTCTAAAGTCCCTGTTTCATCTTCCATGGGAATTACCCGTAGTATCGCTTCCTTCTCTTCACAGATCATCTGCCAGGGAACAATATTTGAATGATGTTCCATAGCAGAGATGATGACTTCATCCCCCGCTTTTAGAAATTTTCGGCCATAGGTTTGGGCTACCAGATTCAGGCTCGCCGTCGTGCCACTGGTGAAAATTATTTCTTCTTTTTCAGAAGCATGAATAAACTGCTGTACCGCTTCACGGGTTTCTTCAAACTTCGCAGTGGCCCGCTCTGCGATTGTATGAATTCCCCGGTGAATATTCGCATTGTCAAACTCATAATAATTTTTAATTGCGCTGATAACGGCATGTGGCTTTTGCGCGGTAGCCGCGTTATCCAAATACACCAAGGGGTGCCCATTTATTTTTTCATCAAGGATGGGAAACTCTGAGCGAACCTTCTCCACCGGAAAGACTACGGCAGTATTTGAAATTTCATTCCTCATAACTTATCTATTCTCATTAATTTCTGGTCGATCAGTTCCTTTAACGGTTCTATCAGTTCTTCTACGTTCATCTTTTCCACGACTTCGTATGCATAGGACTTCAATAAAAAATGTTGGGCATCATGCTCGGACAGACCGCGGGAGCGTAAGTAAAAGATCGCTTCCTTATCCAGGTACCCAGAGGTAGCCCCGTGGGTGCACCGGACATCGTCTGCGTAGATTTCCAGTTGGGGTTTGGTATTGATGGTGGCCCCATCCGCCAGCAACACATTTGTATTGCGCTGGTAAGCATTGATCTTTTGCGCATCCTGGTGAACGATGATCTTGCCATTGAATACACCGGTGGACTCATCATCTAAAATCCCTTTGTATAGCTGATCACTGAAACATTCCGGCATGGCATGATCCACGCGGGTGTGATTATCCAAAAATTGTTTATTATTTAAAATATACAAACCATTCATGATACTGTCGCAATTCTTGCCATCTACATAAAATTGCAAATCATTCCTCATAAACGTACCATTCAGGGAGATCAAATGCGTATCTACCTTGGAATCTTTTTCCTGGTAGATTTTGGTAAACCCAACGTGATAACTCTGTGTACCTTCCAGTTGTATTTTAGAATAATCCACCCGTGCACCCCGCCCTGTCTTTATCTCCGATACCATATTGGTTAACGAAGGCTGATTGCCTTTGGAAACGAATATTTCCGCCAGTTGTACCTGGCTGTTGTCCTCCGCGATGACCAGGTTCCTCGGCTGTATCAAAAACAGGTCGTCTTCTTTCAAGGCGATATAATACACAAAAACCGGTTTATCTACGACCACATTTTTCGGAATGTCAATCAATACACCACCGGTGTGCATAGCTGTATTTAAAGCGGTAAAACCGGATTCATTGGTAACTACGGAAGCCAGGTGTTCCTGATAGGCCCCCTGCGCTTCTACATCCTCCAGATGAGTTACCGTAAAAGCGTTTTCACCCTCAGGCAGCACCGACAAAGCATCGTTCAGGTACCCGTTTACAAAAACCAGTTTGTAGGCATCAATGTCTTTGGCCAGTAAAAAAGTTTCAAAGCTTGTTTTATCCAGGGTAGATTCCTCTTTAAGGGGCCAGGCGTAGGGCAGGTCCGTAATTTTACGGACATTGGTATACTTCCAATCTTCCAGCTTTACATGCGGAAATCCATTGGTTCTAAAAAAATCAAAAGATTCCTGCATGCGTTCCAACACCGGACTCCCTTCACTTTCCTTACGAGTTTTTTCCCACCAGTTATCAATTCTTGCCGGTAGTTGCAACGATGATTCTATGTTATTCATGTTAGTCAAGACAATTTTTTCAATTTGGGTACCGTCCTTTAAAGGGCGGTATGCTAAAAAATTTTTTCACACGGTAAACGATTTGTCGCCTATCCACTCCTTCCTTTTGCCTGTCGTCAGCCGCCTTCTCCATACCGTGCAAAAGTCTTAGTTCTGTTATTTTATTGCTTTTCGCAAGCGTCCTCTCAGGAGGAATATCAAATGAATTGTTTACCCTGTATGTACGCAAAATCCAACTCGTTTTTCGCGATTTTGGCGGAATGAGTGTTCCGGTCGCCCATGTCACTGCTGCGCCACCAGGCCGGCATCCTGTTTAAGCCAGTCGTATCCCTTTTCTTCCAGCTCCAAGGCTAATTCCTTGCTTCCGGACTGCACAAAACGGCCGTCGTCCATCACATGCACATACTCGGGCACGATGTAGTCCAGCAAGCGTTGATAGTGGGTAATAATCAGAAAAGAACGGTTCTCATTTCGCAGCTTATTGACCCCGTCGGCTACCAGGCGTAAAGCGTCAATATCCAGCCCTGAATCCGTCTCATCCATGATAGCTAGTTTCGGCTCCAGCATCGCCATCTGAAACACCTCATTTCTTTTCTTTTCCCCTCCGGAGAACCCTTCATTTAATGAACGGCTCAGCAAGCGTTTATCCATTTTTACCAGTTCCAGGCGGTCTTTCATTAACTTCATAAAGGCTACCGCATCCAGCGGTTCCTCTCCTCTTGCCTGGCGGGATTCATTGACGGCAGTTTTCAAAAAGTTCGTTGTGCTTACCCCGGGAATTTCTACCGGGTACTGAAAAGCAAGAAACAGTCCCAAACGGGCACGTTCTTCCGGTTCCAGCTCTAACAAATCCTGTTCAAGGAAAGTGGCGCTTCCGCCGTTCACTTCGAATTCGTCCCTGCCGGCTAGTACAGAAGCCAGTGTACTTTTACCTGATCCGTTGGGTCCCATGATCGCATGCACTTCTCCGGGATTAATATCCAGCGTGATCCCATTGAGGATTTGCTTTTCTTCTATAGAAGCCTGCAGGCCTTTAATTGATAACATTGACATATTTACTATTTGCTTTTATCTTTTTGATTCTTGTTTTAGGGGAGATGCCCCTCTTATTTTTACATGCTTATCCCACGCTTCCTTCCAGACTAAGCGACAACAGCGCCTGTGCCTCTACCGCAAATTCCATCGGAAGCTGGTTTAAAACTTCGCGGCAGTAGCCGTTTACAATGAGACTAACGGCTTCTTCCTCACCAATACCACGCTGTTTACAATAAAATATCTGGTCCTCTCCTATCTTGGAGGTCGTCGCTTCATGCTCTACCTGGGCCGTTTTATTTTTTACCTCGATATAGGGAAAGGTATGGGCGCCACATCGATCGCCCACCAGAAGGGAATCGCACTGGGTATAGTTTCGTGCATTCGCAGCATTCTTGCCTACCCGCACCAGCCCCCGGAAGGAGTTATCACTGCGGCCAAGAGAGATCCCTTTAGAAACCGTCCGGCTACGGGTATTTTTGCCGATATGCTGCATTTTGGTCCCTGTATCCGCCCTCTGAAAGTTATTTGTGATCGCTACGGAATAAAATTCCCCGTGGGAGTAATCTCCTTTCAGGATAACACTGGGATATTTCCAGGTTAAAGCGGATCCCGTTTCCACCTGAGTCCAGGATATTTTTGAATGGTGGCCTGCACACAGCCCTCTTTTAGTGACAAAATTATAAACACCACCCGACCCATCTTTATTTCCCGGAAACCAGTTCTGTACCGTAGAATATTTAACTTCCGCATTATCCATGGCGATGATTTCAACGATGGCTGCATGCAGTTGGTTCTCATCCCTTTTCGGTGCTGTACACCCCTCCAGATAGCTTACATACGCTCCTTCATCAGCCACGATTAACGTACGTTCGAACTGACCCGTATTTTCCGCGTTGATCCGGAAATAAGTAGACAACTCCATCGGGCAACGAACGCCTTTAGGCACATACACAAAAGACCCGTCTGTAAATACGGCCGAATTTAATGCAGCGAAAAAATTGTCGGAGTAGGGAACCACCGTACCCAGGTATTTTTTCACCAGATCGGGATGGCTTTTAATGGCTTCGCTCATGGAACAGAATATGACACCGGCCTCTTCCAACTTCTTCCGGAACGTTGTCGCAATAGACACGGAATCAAAAACTGCATCCACTGCTACGCCGGCCAGGTGCTTTTGTTCCTCCAGGGAAATACCCAGCTTATCGAAAGTCCGTCGCAGCTCCGGGTCAACTTCATCCATGCTGGAAAGCTTCGGTTTTTTCTTAGGGGCAGCATAATAGGACAACTCCTGGTACTTCAAAGGCTCGTAGTCAAATTTCGCCCAATGGGGTTCTTTCATTTTCTGCCAGTGGCGAAAAGCCTTCAGCCTCCATTGTAAAATAAAATCAGGTTCTTCCTTTTTCCGAGAGATTAACCGGATAATATCCTCATTTAATCCAGCAGGCGCTACATCCATTTCAATGTCTGTAGAAAAGCCGAATTTGTACTCAGACTGTTGTATTTCTTCTAATATTTTATCTTGTTCACTCATGGTTGCAAATTTACCGCTATTTTAGCGTTATTTGTAATTTCGGGCACCCTAAAATAGCTTTTTCAAACAAAATTCCCTTTACGCATACTACTATTCCCAATTTCGTAAACCGCTAATGTAGATGGCTCATTACTTTTAGGCCAAAAAATAAAATCATTCCCAATAGGTCAATAAGCAAAACCAATAACGGATTTTACCCAGATCCGGCCATTTGGCCAAGCTTGTGGTCTTTAACACCCATGTTTGATTATTGTTCGTCTAAATTCCGCTTATGTTACAGAAAAGTAGTTTATTTTTGAGGAAACTAAATTCATTCGTCATGAAAAAAATTTTTCTCATCGCCTTAGCCACCTTTTCCTGCCTTAACTTGGCATTCGCACAAAAAGCTAAAAAACCTGCCGCCAGCCCGCATCAGGTAGTAAAACAGGACTTCGCGCTTTCACACATCACTATTGATTATTCGCGCCCGGGCGTGAAAGACCGGAAAATATTTGGCGGTCTCGTCCCCTACAACAAGGTGTGGCGTACCGGAGCCAACGCGGTGACCACCGTCGAATTTGGACTGGATGTCAGTTTGGAAGGAAATCTTGTAAAAGCCGGTAAATACGCCCTGTATACCATTCCGGCAGCAGACAAATGGACCATTATCCTGAATAAAGATATCGACAACTGGGGACTTGAATATGCCCAGGCCGATGATGTACTCCGCTTTCAGGTGAAACCCATTCCCCTGCCTTTTAAGATTGAGACTTTTACCATTAACGTCGATAATATCCGGGATACCAGTTGTGTGCTTTATCTGGCCTGGGATCAGACCTATGTTCCTATTCAAGTCACTAAGGCCGAATAACACAGAAACGATAAACACCTGCCTTTGGAGGGCAGGTGCCTTTTTTACTTCAAAAATTACCCAAAAAGGCAAGTCCGGAGTTTTCACGCGGCCACGCGTCTGGGAACGGTCTTTTGAATCAGCTCGGCAAACAGAATCACGCCCACACAACCAACCACATTAAGCCAGAGAAAAGATACAATATCCATAATATAGACAGTTACAACGATGGCTTCCGTAATGATTGCCCCATAAAAGACAGCCGTTCCCCTCAGTTTTTTAAGATAAAACGCCACTACAAAGATACCGAGTATCGTTCCATAGAATATGGAGCCAAGAATATTGACCGCCTCTATCAGGCTTCCCATCTTATTGGCAAACTGCGCTACCAGAATGCAAAATATTCCCCATCCCAGCGTGCACCAGCGGGAGACATTAAGGTAGTGTTTTTCGTCGGCATGCTGTTGAAATAATCTTTTATAGATATCTACAATGGAAGTGGACGACAGGGAGTTCAATGCCGCAGCGATGGATCCCCAGGCGGCTAAAAAGATAATCGCGATAAGCAAGCCGACAAGTCCCTTGGGCAGATTGTGTAACACATAGTATAGGAAGATATAATTCGTATCGTTGGTGTCGGCTAACGGGTCCGCTTTTTTAATGACATTTTGCGCCTTTTCCCTCAACTGATGGCTTTGCTGTTGGGATTTTTCCAATGATTCCTGCCAATAGGCTACTTTGGCCTCATTGTCGGCATGCATGGCCGCTACCAGGTTATGAACCTGGTCTTGCTTTACTTCAGCTAATTGGTTGTACTTTTGTTGTACATTTTTTAGTTCATCCGCATAGGGCGATTCGTATACCTGTTCAACCTGTGCTTTGTTAAAAAGTACGGGGGCTTTGTAAAACTGATAAAACACAAAAAGTAAAGCCCCTATTAAAAGAATAAGGAACTGCATGGGAACCTTTACAAAGCCATTCATTAATAAGCCGGTCCGGCTTTCGGCAACCGACCGACCCGTCAGGTACCGCCCTACCTGTGACTGATCGGTACCAAAGTAGGAAAGTGCCAAGAAAAATCCGCCAATGATCCCACTCCAGATATTATACTTATCCTGCCAGTCAAAATCTGTAACGATCACATTGAGCTTTCCCATCTTACCTGAAATATGCAGCGCATCGGTAAAGCTTACATCTCCCGGTAACATATTTACCACCATATAACCCGCCAGGAACATGCCGGCGGCAATGATAAAAAATTGTATTTTTTGGGTTTGCGCAACCGCTTTTGTGCCCCCTACAACCGTATAGATGATCAGCAGCCCTCCCATAAAGATATTGGTCCAGTATATATTCCAGCCCAACAAGGACGACAAAATAATTGAAGGCGCATAGATACTTATCCCCGTGGACAAGCCCCTTTGTAAGAGAAAAAGGAAGGAGGTCAGCGCCCTTGTCTTGACGTCAAAACGTCCTTCCAGAAATTCATAAGCCGTGAATACTTTTAATTTATGAAAAATAGGCACAAAAGTGACACATAAGACGACCATCGCCAACGGCAATCCAAAGTAATATTGAACGAAACGCATCCCATCCGTATAAGCCTGCCCGGGCCCCGAGAGAAAAGTAATGGCGCTGGCCTGCGTACCGACTATGGATAAGAGAATAACATACCAGGCCATGGAGCGGTTTCCCAGATAATAGGAATCCATATTTTGCTGCCCCCTGCCTCGGATGATCCCGTAAACGATAATCCCGCCCAGCGTAATTGTCAATACTATCCAATCCAGTAAGCTCATGAAAAGTGTTGGGTGAAGAAATAGAAAAATACAACCAATATGATCAGCCAGGCTATAACAGCGATATAAAATGCCGGCCAGGAGGAGAAAATAGGTGGACCTTCAGGGGTATTATTTTCATTGTTGTGCTGCATATTCATGGGGTTTACAAAACCGATTAAACCGGATTTCTATGGTTATACGTGGACGGCCGTCCCGGGGGTTAGGGGGATATAACCGGTCTACGGTCACACTTCTGCTTTTCACTTTCAATTCACTGGAAATGAGCAAATATAAAGGCTATGCGACCAAAACCAAAACACTTACCAGTAATATTTCTTTTTGTTTTGCCACAAATAATGGATAACGATATGCTTTATGCATTTTTCATTTCCAAAGGTAAAGATAACACTTTCTTTAGGAAGCCGATGCAATAATGCGATCCAAACAGGTTAAATGTCTTTTCATCAAGACACCGGCTCCATGATTACCAGGTAACGTTTTTACTTCTCGTTTAAAACATGACTCAAACGCCGCCGGAAGGGCCGGCTTAAAATTGAAAGTTGATGGTCTCGGCAACATACTTATGTTGCCTTTGATGTCGTTCAACGCACTAAAACCAAACTTCCGATAAACCGCTGTCTCAGCAAATACACGGAGTACCGCGTCCACCTGCGAATTAAGGGACATCCGAAAGATCCTGTGTAAAGGCCGGCCGAAGTTGGTAGAATATGGTTTAACTACCCAGGAAACGCGTCACGCTCCGAAGGCAGGAAGCCAAATTGCCTTTTAAATACTTTTGAAAAATAACCAGGGTCTTCAAAACCAGTCCGAAAAGCGACCTCGGCAATGGTCCCGCTATTCTGCTGCAATAATTCAAGGGCGCGTTGCACCCGAACGGAACGAATAAACTGCAAGGCCGACTGGTTAACGATTGCTTTTAATTTACGATTGATCTGGGATACGCTCATGTTTACTTCTTTTCCTAAAGCCGCTACGGAAAACTTTTCGTCATCTATATGTGCCTCTACCGCTTTTAATAACCGCTGTATAAATTCCCTATCACGAGAAGTTACGGTTACTTCAGCCGGTTTCACGACAAGCCTGTGGCTAAATTTTAAGCGCATCTTTATTCTCAACATAATCAGGTTTTTCACTCTGATAAGCAGTTCCCGTGAATTAAATGGCTTAATCAAATAGGCATCGGCTCCGGTTCTGAGCCCCGATAGTTTGTCGGTGTCTTCAGCCCGGGCGGTAAGCAGAATTACCGGTATGTGACTGGTCCGATCATCTGCTTTCAAAGCAGCACATAATTGAAAACCATTCATTTCAGGCATCATTACATCGCTTATCACCAGATCGGGAATGTGATCAATAGCCAGCTGCAACCCCTGCTTTCCATGTCCAGCCTCGATAATGGAATAACCTTCTTTCAAATGGCCACGGATGTATTTGCGCACATCCCGCTGGTCTTCCACCAACAACACCATCGGATTTTCCAAGCCAGCGTCGTTCTTTTCTGCAAGGTCTTCGATAGGATCATCTGGTACAAAAGCTGGTGTAACTTCCCCTTTGTGGTCACTTATTCCCTTATTTGTAACCTCCTTTTTATTCAATGGCAACAAACATATAAAGACCGCACCCCCCTCTTCGGTACTCGTGACCGCTATTTTCCCTCCGTGTAATTCTACCAATTCTTTTAACAACGCCAGCCCGATACCGCTCCCCGAGGACTGCCCGTTTTCCACCTGATAAAAACGATCGAAGATGTAAGGTAACTTGTCAGAGGGTATTCCTTTGCCATTGTCTTCGACTTTGAGTGCTAAAAACCCGGCCTTTTTCTCGGGTAAACCTAAAGTTACCCTGATCCATCCCTCTTCACGTGTAAATTTAAAGGCGTTGGACAACAGGTTGGTTAAAATCTTTTCTACAACATCTTCATCAAAATAAAAAGCTATTTCTTCACGCGACAGGCGCATACTCAACTTCGGATCTACATCAGTTTCCAAACGAATACGTTTAGCCCGTGCCATAGGAGAAAAAGAATGAACCAATTGTTTGACAAAAGGAATAATACCTTCCTTGCAGGCATTGATTCTGTATTCCCCCGCATCTAGCCGGGACAAATCAAGCAATTGATTAATCAATTGTAACAACCGCTTTGAATTGCGATGCATTTCCGGAACAATTTCAGTAAATGCATTTACATCGCCTCCATTCATTAGATCTTCCAGCGGTCCGATCAGTAAAGTCAGAGGCGTTCTGAATTCGTGCGAAATATTAGCAAAAAAACGAGATTTCAAGTGATCCAGTCTTTTTAATTTATGTTCCGACCCGATAAGTTTCTTCTGCGTGTCTTGCAACTCCAGTAGAGTTGATTCCAACTTCGCTTTCTGGCGGCTTATTTCCTCTTTTTGTTTACCGAGTAACGTATTGGCCCTCTGCTTCCGCCGATTACTTCGATACAAAATAAATGCGATCATCAAAAAGGATAGCACGATGGCTATCAATACAAACAGTCTTATTCGATTCTCATAAGCTACTTTTTCCCGTTCAATTTCATTCCTTCTCAGATGTTGTTCTAGCTCCGCACGCTGAACTGCCCTTATTTTTTCTGCGCTGTAAATACTATCTTTCATGTGTAGCACCAGGCTGGTGAACTTATACACGCTGTCTCTGTTATTTTTGATCTTATACAGGTTCTTCAGCAAGGTAAACGTCTGAACCTGTTGGTCAGGAAAGGTATTAAAGCCTTTAGCGCGCAAGGCGGCTTTTGTATAACGCAGAGAAGAATCATAGTCTCCCATCTCGTAAAAAGTTTGTGCCAGGCTAATGTTTGCAACGATGACATCCGATTTTACACTGTCGATATGGACGGCTTGATATAGCGCCTTGCGCAATTCCTTCAGGGCCTTGCTATAGGCACCATTAAGCCTGTAGCTATTTCCCAAAACCCTGGGCAGCGCGTTCCATTCATAGTCCCGGCTGTAGTAGAACGTCATGGCTTTTTTAATATATTTAATAGCAGAGTCAGGCTTGTTATATTTATAATAGACCTCTGCCAATACCTCATAGGCCCCACCGAATTCACCGCCGTATATAGAGGTATCGGCCAGAAGAATATTCAGGCTTTTTTGGTACTCTTTTAAATTGAGATATAAAATACCCGCATATATTGTAAAATAGTTTTTTATGCTATCCGGGTGATAATTTTCAGTTATTTTTTTTGTATAAAAGTAGGTTTTAATTGCCTTTATATCCTTTCTCATCAGTCCCTCAGCCGTAAACTTCCAGATGCCACTTAACAGCTGATATGTCTTATCTTCCAGTTTTTTCGCCAGTTGCAAAGACTGATTAGCATAAAACAGCGCACTGTCGTTATCGGTCCACAGGTAAGCATGAGCAAGCGCACAGCTTATTTCCATTGTTTTATCTTCCGGTAGACCGGGGGTAAGTTTTTCGGTCAATGGGCCTATCGCTTGGGGTGCTTGTGCGTAAACCTTACAAAAGGACAAAAGACTTAGCAAGATCATGTATATTTTTCCCATAGTACTCTTTTATAGGACCTCTTTAAGACCAAATTAAAGGCTATCTCCTGCAATTGTTTCCGGTCCAGTCCAAACCACTTAAACAAGGCAGCCGACAGCCTAAGCACAGAACCCCTTGCTCTTGAGCAGGAGATCTTTCTATCAATCAAAATCCGGGCATAGAAAAATGACCCTCAGGAAGAGATCGCAATGGTTGTTATTTCTTTTTGCCGCTATTCAATCTGGCTTAGCCTATCTAATAAGGAGAGCTGTGATTCCAGCAATTTATTCATCTCACGGAGTCTGCAATCCATCTGATCTTTGTCCTTATAGCAGGTTGCATCTTTATCTAACCGGATCAGTGCTTCCTGAATACGAGAAAAAGTCTTTATCAGCTCCAAAAGCTCTTTTTCATTATGCTGCTCGTTTTTTCCCCCACTTCTCATAACATTCATTTAGAAGCCGATCAGTATTAACAGAAATAAACAAAGCAGGCGCTTGCTTCACTTATTCGGTGGTCCTGTGAAATAACCTCCTCTTTCGAAGTTCGGCATTAATCAGATGCTTTCAATTAGTTTGTATGTGAGTAACTAGCTAATGTATGTGAACAACATATTTTTGTATGCGAAGCCCGGAAAGGCGACTATTGATCGGGTAAAATTCGGCTAAACCCCCTTATTGTGCTAGGACAAAACACGCGTTTTCTAGGACAAATCACGCATTTGACCTGGTTCAACTAACCTTTTTCTTAAATCAGAAGCAAAAATTCCTCTTCGTAAAGTACAAGACAACGAATCAGCATTTTCTGCCGGCTTAGATGATCAATATTCGGGTCATTAAAAGAAAGTAGAAAGGCGGTTAGTTCACGTAAAGGTTATTGGGATTCCTCCGAAGAAAGAGCGTCCCTTTTTGCAATTAAATTCGCAAATAATCGAAAGGCTCCCGGCACACCGGCAGGCAGTTGTCGAAAAAAACTCAGGCTTGAATACACGAATTTCCCTTTGCCATAGGCGCAAACGATCAGTGAACCATCCAATAAAGATTCTCCCGGGTCATGCATCGCGATAGGTGTTCGATAATGAGGATCTACCTCCGCAACAAAATACAATCCTCTTTCCTGTACCCAGTTTTTAAAATCCGCTTCGGTTATCTTGTTCGGCTGGTTAAGCACAGGATCTTCAGGTAATAAGAAATCTACTTTTGCTGTTTCATCCGTCACCCGATTTCTGGTGATCTCGAAGGAATACGGCCCGGGGCTTTGCACCATTAAATTCCTGTTTTTATTATACTGGACGACCAGCGTACCGCCTTCTTCGACATACTGCATCAGTCGATCTTGAACATATTGCAAGCTTTTCCGGGTATTATACGCACGGATACCAGTTACAATGGCATCAAATCCGGTGAGATCTACCGTAGCGAGGTCCTGGTCATTGAGTAATTCTACCTGATAGCCTATTTGCGTTAAAGCTTCGGGAATTTTATCCCCGGCTCCCATGATATAACCAATCTTATCTCCCGTCTTTTTAAGCGGCATAGCTACCAGTTTTGCTGTTGAAAATGGAAAAACGGTAATGGTGGGTATATAATTATACCGGACCACCCTTATGCCACGGTTATAAACCTTCCCGCTGACCTGTAAATGAACGGTTAGCGGTTCACTGGAAGACGAATGAATGGGATTATTGGGCGCCACAATAAAATCCAATGTTTTCTTACTACCGGCCTGCTCCAATAAAAAAGACTGATCGTTATTTCTTACGGTAAACCCGTCAGGGACCTCCAGATGGGCAACGCCTTTTACATGCTTTTTATAACTTTTTAAATTTACCTGAATATGATGGGGATCCTGGGAAGTAAATACATACACTTCTTCTGCCACATTCGCTGTAACAGGGGGGGCAACAACAAGCGGATCCACCACTTCTCCATGCACTGGATCCGTATAAGCATACATTACAGGCTTAGCGATGGTTAAGGACTGTCCGCCTATATTTAACGTAAATGAAACGGTTAGGGAAGGGGGTGTTTCCGGTAGGCCGACTAGTCGTTGATCCATAATTTTATAATGCCCTAAAGGATGCTTTTTTAGCAACCAATACGGTTGAGAAATAGCGGTATTGGCCGGAACAGTCACTTCATAGGAAGCTTTTTTCAACTGATCAGCCATTAGGTTTAAAGACGTAATCTCCCGATGACCTATAACATCTACGGCTTCGAGCGTAACCGGCACCGTGCTCCTGTTTATTACCTGGGTACTTACCTTGAGTTCTTGCCCCGCTACTACGTAGGGTTGCTCACTCACGGCATCCAACATGATGCCGCTGCAAGCCAGGATTAACCGGTCTATTGCTCTTTCCTTCCTGTTACGCAGAACAGTGTCGGATAACCGGGCAACTGCCTTTTTGACCTTAAGCAATAGTGGTACGGTTTTCTCAGGATGATCCACATCGTATTGCTCTATAGCGGCGGCTATCAACGGAGCAACGGTCTCCCCGCCCTCCACACCCGCCCATGTGGTATTGACACCATCCATCAAGCTCTTGCCGGGCGCAGGCCCGGCTATGGTTTTAAAATACGCTATATTGTGCCCATAGTGAGGAGATTCACCAAAACCCTGGCTTTTGTGCATAGAACGGCTTTGTGCGGCTATTTCTCCATAGCTTTTCCCTAGCAAAACATTATAGCCGCCAATGTCAAGCTTAAACTGCTCCGGGGAAGTGGTATTCAAGTCCCCAAAACTGTAGGTATTCCACAGTACCCGTTTGGCTTGCCAGGGCGCCACATACCGAAGTTGTTCGGGGAAACGGGTAGAATCGGCGGCGGCAAAAAATGCTTCGTGGGCCAAGACGGCGGAAGCCCAATGGTTTCCATGGCCGGCTCGCTTGTCTTCCGGAAATCGGCAAATGATCACATTTGGACGAAACTTGCGAATAACCCAGACCACATCTCCCAAGATGCGCTTATGGCCCCAAAAGTCAAAGGTTTCCTTTGCCGTTTTGGAAAAACCAAAGTCAACTGCACTGCTGAAAAACTGCTCAGCACCGTCTATTCTTCTGGCAGCAAGCAGTTCCTGCGTTCTTATCAGTCCTAAATAAGCTCCTTGTTCATCACTAACCAGGTTTTGTCCGCCATCTCCCCGGGTCAGAGACAAATAAGCCGTACGGTACTTTTTGTCGTTGACAAGCCACGCCAACAAAGCGGTATTTTCGTCATCCGGATGAGCCGCTACATACAAAACCCTGCCCACATTCTCCAGCTTTTCAAGTTGGAGTTTGATTTTGGCAGCATCCCATTCGATATTTTTTTGGGCAAAAAGGAAGGTACAAGAGAAAAGTACGATAAAAACAGACAAGCAGAATTGACGCATAATACGGGATATTGAATCTCAAATATACAACTTCTGTTCCACCTGTAAAGGCAAAACGACTTATTTGGCCGCTTACATTCCCCTCCCCGTTTCGCCGGCCGATGCCCGGAATCGAGTACTTGCTATGGACTCGTTTGTTACACTTATCCCAACTATTTCGCCCGAAGCATGTCCTGATAATGTACGCTATACTCCACGGCAAATGGCGTACCTTTCGCTTTTTCAGCAGCTATTTTAGCAGCCTCAACGGCTTTATTATGCTGGCCAAGCGCTTGATATATCCGCGCCTGCAGCCAATACAAGTAAAAGGCCTTGGGGGTTTGTTCAATAGCCTTGTTCGCATATTTCAACGCATTTTCCAGCTTCTGGCCTGTAGATAAATAATAGCCGGCAGCCTGCCCGTAGGGCGGCTTATCTCCTTTTAAAGCATTATCCAGATAAGACATGATCCGCGCATTGTTATCCGTTGTTACGGGAATGCGCACACTGACATCTGACCAAGCCAATACGATACTACAGGAATTATTAGTCATGTCCTCGATGCTTATCCGAAAAGTTTCCTGCGGGCTTTCAAGAAGATGAACAGGAACTGAAAAGGTGGCTACATTCGCACTTTTATCAAAACCTGAAGGACCCCAATTGTCCACTCCTTTATTGAGGATAATCTTCCATTCCGTTTTTCCCGGGATGGTATACAAGGCATAGGTTCCAGCAGTGACAGGATGGCCATCCAGGCTCACATCCTCACCAAAGGTAAGGGTTGTCGCCTCATTTGCACCGGTGCGCCACAGCTTTCCATAGGGAAGCAGATCCCCAAAGATTACACGTCCTTTCACGGAGGGACGACTGTATTTCAATTTTATAAACGAGGTGGAAAAACCCTGATTAACGGTTACCGTGGGACTGGCCTGAGGCATGTGAAACTCTTGTGCGGTTACATTTGGTGTCAGGGCCAAGACAGCTAGTGCTACTAAGAAAAGAGGTTTCATTGATATGGATTTTTAAAATAAAAAGGGTATTGTATTGCTGCGTTCATTTTCGTATAATTACAGGTGAAGCGAATGTACTACATTTACCCAAACAAAAGCCTATTGAAAATGGAACAGCATATTCATATTTTAGATTTGAATTTTATGGATACCTCCTCTTCCATTGCTTCTTTTTTAATCGAATCAAAAGACGGCTTAATTCTTATAGAAACGGGACCGGAAACTACGTTTGAATACCTGAAAGTTGCCATAGCCCGAGCGGGGTTCGATTGGAGGGCTGTAAAACACGTCCTGCTTACCCACATCCATTTCGATCATGCCGGCGCTGCTTGGAAACTGGCGGGGAACGGCGCTACAATATACGTACATCCGATTGGCCTGCCTCACTTGCAGCGCCCGGGAAAGCTTTGGCATTCAGCCAAAAGGATTTATAAGGAGCAAATGGAAGAACTTTGGGGAAAAATGGAGGCAATAGACATGAATTTTTTAGTACCTGCCCGCGACGGAGACATGTTGAGACTGGGAGAAATCGAAATTAAAGTACACTACACGCCCGGCCATGCTATTCATCACAACGCTTATCAGCTGAGGGATGTGATCTTCACAGGAGATGTTGCAGGGGTTGCGATCAACAAGGGTCCGGTAGTTCCGCCTTGTCCCCCACCGGATATCGATCTTAAAATATGGAAAGAATCCATTCGAAAATTACAGCGCCTGCATCCTCAGAAACTTTATCTGACCCATTTTGGAGAAGTAGTTCATCCTGAACAACACCTATCGGAATTGGAAACCATCCTGGACGATTGGGCCAACTGGATGAAGCCCTACTTTGATGCGGGGCATTCCTCCGCTGAAATTACACCAAAATTCACTGCTTACACAATCAACCAGTTGAAACAGCAGGGAGTGAGCAAGGAAAACATAAACCGTTATGAACGAGCCAACCCCAGTTGGATGTCCGTTAACGGCCTGCTTCGATACTGGAAATTAAAAGAACAAGGAAGACTATAACAAACATGATTTCTTCCCTTATCGTATCGGCCTGCAGGCCGCCCAAAGCGTTTACTCAGCCAAGGCAAATCCTTCTTCCAATACGTCCCGGGAGTTTCGTCCTACAAAGACCTTAAACTTACCAGGTTCATAGCTCCATTTCCCATCAACACCATAAAATTTTAAGTCTTCCGTGCTAAGGGTGAAATGAATGGTTCTACTTTCCCCCTTTTTTAAAAATACTTTCTGATAACCTCGTAGCTCTTTTACTGGCTGGGCGACGCTGGCCACAAGATCACGGATGTACAACTGCACAGTTGCTTCGCCCTCATAGTTTCCGTCATTGGTAATAGTAACCGAAACATTTAATTCTTCCCCAGGTTGAATCGTTTTTTTGTCCACATTTAAGTTGCTGTAGGTAAAATGGGTATAGCTCAACCCATAGCCAAACGGATAAAGCGGCGCATTGGGAACCGCCAAATATTTGGACGTATATTTGGAGTTAGGGTCACGCGGTCTGCCGGTATTTAAGTGGTTGTAAAAAACGGGTACCTGCCCGACGTTATAGGGGAAAGACATCGTTAACCGACCGGAAGGATTGTACTTTCCAAACAGTACATCAGCGATTCCATGGCCGGCCTGTGTTCCTAAAAACCATGTTTCCAGTATTGCAGGAATATGTTCGTCCGCCCAGGTCAAAACCAGCGGACGTCCATTGGAAAGCACGAGAACAACAGGTTTTCCTGTGGCTGCAACCGCTTTTAATAATTTGCGTTGATTTTCCGGTATGCGGATGTCCGCTCTGCTGGCTGCTTCCCCGCTCATGCCTTGTGATTCGCCCAAGCACATGATTACCACGTCTGCTTTTTCAGCAGTAGCAACTGCTTCGTTAATAAGGTTCTCCGCACTTTCTTCTGACATTTGGATATGCCCACCATGCTGATTAAGGTGGCGCAACAAAGCGGTATCTTCTGTAATATTTGCGCCTTGGGCATACAACAGGTTTGCCTCATCGCCCACCGCTTCTTCAATCCCCTGATAGATGCTCACCGCTTTGTGCCAGTCTCCCGCGCCTGACCAGGCCCCGAGCATATCACGTTGGTCTTTGGCCAATGGACCTATCACGGCAATCGTCCCTTCTTTTTTTAAGGGAAGAAGCTGGTCGTGGTTCTTAAGCAGCACGACAGATTTTTGCGCCATCTCCCTGGCAAAAGCCAACTTGTCCGGACTCATAATCTCCTTTTGTGCGCGCGCTTCGTTAATATAACGATAAGGATCGGCAAAGAGCCCCAATTTATACTTAGCTTCCAATACTTTTCTTACGGCTCCGTTAATCTCGTCCTCTTGAACTTCCCCGTTATCGACTAACGTCTTTAAGTGATCGATATAAGCAAAGCCCATCATATCCATGTCTGCGCCAGCCTCTAAAGCTTTTTCCGCTGCTTCGGCCTTATCGGCGGCCACCCCGTGCGGAATCAGTTCCGCTATAGCACCGTAATCAGTTACTACCAATCCGTCGAATCCCCATTTCTTCCTCAGTAGGTCGGTTAACAACCAATGATTGGCTGTAGCGGGAATCCCATCAATGGTATTGAATGAGGTCATAACGGAACCCGCCCCCGCGTCAATAGCGGCTTTATAAGGCGGTAAGTAATACTGAAACATCTGATGCCGGCTCATATCAACGGAATTGTAGTCTCTACCGGCCACCGCCGCCCCATATAAAGCAAAATGTTTAACACACGCCATGACGGTGGTATCAGAAGCAAGGTTTCCCCCCTGATACCCCAGCACATAAGCACGGGCAATTTTACTGCCCAACCAGGGATCCTCCCCTGCACCTTCCATCACCCTGCCCCAGCGGGGATCCCGTGAGATATCCACCATGGGGGAATAAACCCAGTTGAGCCCGTCTGCGGTAGCTTCTTCTGCTGAGATTCTCGCCATCCGCGCAATAGCCGTTGTATCCCAACTGCACGCCATGGCCAGGGGAATGGGAAAAATGGTTTTATGCCCGTGAATCACATCGAAACCAAAGATCAGCGGAATATGCAAGCGGGTGTTGTTCACCGCAGCATCCTGCAACTTTTTGACGAATTCCGGCGTATAGGCATTAAAAATACCCCCACAGCGGCCTGCTTTAATATCCGCCAATGTGTTTTCACTGATCGTCGGCCCGGTGACCGCCATTCCGCTGGATAACAGATTTAGCTGCCCGATCTTTTCCTCCAGCGTCATTTTTTGCATCAGGTTATCAATAAAAACATCCATCTTTTGCTCATATACTTCATTTTGAGCTGCCGCTGAAAGGGTCAGAAAAAACAGGGCACAAACAATTATTATGTGTTTCATAATCGTTATGAGTTATTGGTTGGCTATTGAGTGACCGTTGGCAGCTTGTGGCGGCATTTTTTTCATCTTCCGCTGCTTTTTTTATCTGATCAAATATGGTTGCACAGCCTTTTGCCAGATCGCATATCCTTGGTCATTCATATGCAGCATATCGGATCTAAATAATGCTTTACGAGGCTGGCCGAAGTCGTCTAACATCAGATGCCAAATATCCACAAAATCCGTACGAGATTGATTTTTCAGAAAGTTTTTTATCTCCCAATTGGCTTTTTCCATGACTGGAAAAAGTTTTTGGCGGCTCGGACTCGGTTTAATAGAAATATACGTTATTTCTGTTTTAGGCAGCTCACTTCTTATTAAGTTAAAAAGTCGAGTAAACCGGTTTAAGATGCTGTCCGCAGAAATTTTATCCGAAGAAGCGGCGTCGTTATCTCCACAATAGATGACGACTTGTTTCGGGTGATAAGGGAAAATAATTTCATCTGCATAGCGGATCACATCGGGAAGGGTAGAACCACCGAAGCCCCTATTAATCACTTTATGCTTAGGAAAATCCTTTTGTACATCCGTCCACATTCTTATGGAGGAACTCCCGACAAATAAGACGGCGTGCTGCGGCGGTGGATTGGATTTATCCTGTTGCTTGAATTCCTGGATCTGATCCCAGAAACGAGGATGTTGTTGCGCGAACAGCGGCTGAATCAAAAAAATCATAAAACTAAAACAAAACAATACTTGTTTTTTCATCATAAATCAGTGTTTTAATCCCTTTCAAAAATAATTAAATTCAGCACAATTTAGTTAACTTTGGTGAAAAGGGGACTATAGATAAAACATAATAACAGGATAAGGCAAAAATAGGTTTAAATGGAAAAAATAGTAATGGTCACCGGGGGAACGGGGTTTGTCGGTTCCTGGATCGTAAAAGGGCTTTTAGAAGGCGGGTACACCGTGAGATTGGCCCTGAGGAACAAAACAAACACCGCTAAGGTGGCGCATCTCACGACTATCGCAGAAAAGACGCCCGGCACGCTGGAACTATGGGAAGCTGATCTGTTACAACCGGGCTCCTTTGACGAAGCCGCAGCTGACTGCCATTATCTCATTCACAGTGCCTCTCCTTTCACACTTACATTTAAAGACGCTCAAAAAGAACTAATTGATCCCGCTTTAAATGGTACCAGAAATGTTTTGGGCGCTGCTTTAAAATCAAATTCGGTAAAGAAAATAATATTAACGTCCAGCGTGGCGGCCATCCATGGTGATAATGTGGACATGCAGGAATTGGGATTGGAAGAATTCACGGAAGCCCAGTTTAATGTATCGAGCTCCTTAACCCATCAGCCTTATTCCTATTCCAAAGTGCTTGCGGAAAAAGAGGCCTGGAAAATACATGACGCTCAGCAGCAATGGAAACTGGTGGTTATTAACCCATCATTTGTCATGGGTCCGCCGTTGGCCCATATAACCCGCTCTGAAAGTATAACCTTAATGAGGGACCTGCTTACCGGAAAATACCGCTCGGGCGCTCCTGATCTCATGTTTGGTTTTGTGGACGTTAGAGATGTGGCTAAAGCCCATATTATGGCATTGGAGGATCCGCAAGCGCGCGGAAGATACCTGCTTGCCAACGAAGTGCTCAGTCTTTATGATTTTTCTAAAATCATCGGAAAAATATATGGCAGAAAATACAGGCTTCCCCGGATGAAAGCGCCGAAAATTCTGGTTGACCTGTTGGCTCCATCTTACGACCTCTCTCGAAAATTTGTCCGACGGAATGTGGGACACCAGATAAAATTGAACAGCCAAAAAAGCCGGGAGCAACTGCACCTCGCTTATACCTCTATTGAAACAACCATCAAAGATATGGTGGAACGTATGGAAACGTTGAAAATGGTTTAATTCGCCATGAGCTAAAGTATTCCTCAAGCTTTTTTAAATGCTCCCCGCTATAATACAAACAATAGCGTCCCTCCCGTGAGAAAATTTTAAAAAAAATCCAGTTTTGCAAGGGTAATTTAAAATTCCGTTATACATTTGCATTATCCTACAAATCCTATAGGATAATAGAAATTTAATTAAATAGAGAATAACTAATTGATTTTCAGCAATTAAATACTTTTTCACGTTAAAGAAAGCTGCTATGTCTATAAAAAATGCGTCCATACCTAGCCCCCGAGTAACCCTGGTAGGAGCCGGTCCGGGGGACCCTGAACTACTGACTTTAAAAGCGGTACGTGCTTTACAAGAGGCTAATGTCGTTTTATATGATGCTTTGGTCCATCCGGGTGTATTGAAATACGCTTCTCCTAAAGCCATCAAGCGGTTTGTAGGTAAAAGGGCGGGATTACACGCCTACTCCCAGGAAGATATAAACGAAATGATCGTTCGTTATGCGCTTACCTATGGTCATGTAGTCCGTTTGAAGGGAGGAGACCCATTTGTATTTGGCCGGGGCTATGAAGAAATTGTTTACGCAGAGAGCTTTAACATTGAAACCACAGTCATTCCCGGTATAACAAGCGCCACCTCACTACCTGCGTTGAAGAAAATACCGTTAACGACCCGTGGCAAAAATGAAAGTTTCTGGGTACTGACCGGGACCACTTCAGCAAAACAAGTGTCCAATGATATTTTTCTGGCTGCGCAGACAAATGCGACAGCGGTCATTTTAATGGGCTTGAAAAAACTGGCCGAAATAACGGAACTGTACCGGGAAGCCGGGAAAGCCAACTTACCGGTAGCCGTGATCATTAACGGAAGTCTGCCCAATGAGCGGTTTATCATTGGAACAGTAGACAGCATTGTGGAAAAAACAAATAAAGCATGTCTACATGGCCCTGCTCTTATCGTTATAGGAGAGGCCGTTCGGTTCTACCTGGATAAAAAAGAAAAAGCTAAAGCTATTCAGCAAAAAACTTCTTATTCTATTTAATCGCTTATGGGACACTGCACGACTATAGAAGAAAACAACACCCTTTTCCCGGTGTTTTTTAAATTAGAACAACTGCATACGTTGATTGTAGGAGGAGGAGCTGTCGGTCTGGAGAAACTGACAGCCATCTTAACCAATGCGCCTGAAGCTAAGGTGACCCTAGTGGGAAAGTGTATTCATCCGGAAATAAAGAAGCTGGCCGCCAAACACGCTTCCATAATGCTGAAGGAAAAGCCATTTTCTGCCAGCGACCTATATGGAGCCGACTTGGCTATTGTCGCAACCAACGACCGGGAAGAAAATGATCGCATACATGACATGGCTAAAGCCATGCACGTGTTGGTAAATGTAGCGGATACACCAGTCATTTGCGATTTTTACCTGGGCAGTATTGTCCAAAAAGGAAGCCTAAAAATTGCCATATCTACCAATGGGAAATCCCCTACCCTAGCCAAACGGTTACGGGAAATATTTACGGAAATCATACCAGATGAAATGGAATCTGTTTTAAAAAACCTAAGACTTATCCGGAATTCACTAAAAGGAGATTTTGCCTATAAAGTTAAAAAGCTCAACGAGATTACAGCGGTGATGACAAAAGGATAACATGCTACAACGGAATCAACAAAAACTATAACATTAAAGTAAAGATAAAATGGATTGGAAAACAGGTTTAAAAAGAGGCCCTTTCTCAGAAACACAGACGAATCAACTGATTGATCTTTTACCCGGAATGAATCCCGGACAGGTGCAATGGCTAAACGGCTACCTGACCGGAATAGAAACACTTTTGCAGGAATCTCCCCATGTGGAATTATCAGCATCCACAAGCCCAGGTTCACTACCCGAATCCGAGCTGGGACCGGTGTGGATCCTTTATGCCACACATACGGGAAACTGTGAAAGGTTAGCCAAAATGTCTATCCAGAAACTGGATGCGGTCGGACGGGAGGCCAAAGTATTTGATATGGAATCCTTCAAATTCAAAGCATTAAAGAAAATGAAAGAGTTACTCGTCATCGTGAGTACCGACGGAGAAGGAGATCCCCCACTGCAGGCCGAAGAACTGTTGGAGTACTTAAGAAGCAGTAAAGCTCCCAACTTAAGCCATTTAAATTATAGTGTACTCGCCCTGGGCGATTCTTCTTATACTGAATTTTGCCAGACGGGTAAAGATTTTGACACCATCCTGGAAAAGCTGGGGGCAAACCGGATTGCAGAAAGAGTGGACTGCGATGTCGATTTTGAGGAAGATTACGAACGATGGATCGATGAAGTGCTTTCCAAATCCAAATTGTCGGTGGGGAACAACGGCGCCCTGGTCAGTGTACAGGAAACAGCTGAAAAAAAAAGCATCGCCACTGTAGCCTATAACCGTAAAAACCCGTTTCCTGCTACCATTCTAAAGAAGATAAATCTTAACGGGCGTCATTCCACAAAGGAAACCCTTCACTTGGAATTAGACCTGAGTGAATCCCAGCTCAAATATGAACCGGGTGACGCACTAGGCGTCTATGCGTTAAATGCGCCAAAGCTGGTTGCGGACATATTGGAACAGCTCAATTTTTCAGGGGAAGAAACAGTAGAGACTCATCAGGGAACAAAGACATTAAAAGAAGCACTTGTCGCTGATTATGAATTAACCCCGCTGACCAATGTTTCTTTAAAACGCTTCGCAGAAATGACAGGCAGCGCCAGGCTGAATAAAATTCTGGACGACAAAAGCCAGATAACTAAGTATCTGTACGGACGCGATGTTTTAGATTTGATCAAAGAAGAAACCCATCAATTCACACCCGAAGCCTTCCTTTCGCTACTCCGGAAAAATATGCCGCGTATGTATTCCATTGCTTCCAGTCAGGAAGCGGTAGAAGATGAAGTGCATATTACCGTGTCAATAATACGCTATGAAGCCCACAACCGGCAAAAAGAAGGTCACTGTTCATCCTTCCTTTCGGATCGGATAAACGAAGATGAACAAGTTCGGGTATTTATAGATCCTAATACCAAGTTCCGCCTGCCGGAGGATCCGCAACGCCCTATCATCATGGTAGGACCAGGAACAGGCGTGGCTCCTTACCGCGCATTTATACAGCATCGGGAATCACAGGAAAATCCCGGCAAATCCTGGTTGTTTTTTGGGGACCGGAATTTCACTACCGACTTTCTCTACCAGACGGAATGGTTGAGTTATCTTAAGGAAGGCCTGTTGACAAAAGCCGATGTAGCTTTTTCACGGGATCAAAAAGAAAAAATCTACGTGCAGCACAAGATGCTGGAAAAAGGAAAAGAGCTTTATGAATGGTTGGAAGAAGGCGCACACTTTTACGTTTGTGGCGATAAAGACCACATGGCCAAAGATGTGGATCAGGCATTAAAAAAGATCATCTGTGACTATGGTGGCATGACAGAAGAAAAAGCCAATCAATACGTAAAATCGCTTCAACGCGCCGGGCGATATCAGACCGATGTTTATTAAGGACAGGCCCTTGAGGAAACTATCGAAAACCTATTTTATTATAACTACAACAAGAGAATCAAAATGAGTGCTACAACCCAGGAAGAAAAGGTGTCGGCAGACGAGCTGCTAAAAGAAAGAAGTAATTATCTACGTGGTCATATTGCAGAATCCCTAAAGGACCCTCTCACGGGATCCATTCCTTTTGAAGACATGAAACTGCTCAAGTTTCATGGCTCTTACCAACAACAGGACCGGGACTTGGAAAAAGAGCGGAAAAAACAAAAACTGGAACCACTGTATCAATTCATGGTCCGGGTGCGTGCGGCAGGGGGTGTCGTTAGTACCGCACAATGGCTGGTGCTGGATGAGCTCGCCGATAAATATGCCGATGGGTCCCTGAAACTTACCACGCGGCAGTCCTTCCAGTTTCATGGCATCATGAAACGAAACCTGAAGACTTCTATCAAAACGATAAATGAGGCGTTGTTGAGTACCATTGCCGCTTGTGGGGATGTGAACAGAAATGTGATGTGCAATCCCAATCCTTACCAATCAGCGGTTCATGAGGAGGTTTATCATCACGCCGTACAGTTAAGCGAATATTTTAAACCCCGGTCGAGGGCTTACTATGAAATTTGGCTCGATGAGAAAAAGGTGGCTGGTAATCCCAAAGAAGAAGAACCCATCTATGGCAGACGGTACTTACCCCGTAAATTTAAGATTGGGATCGTCACTCCTCCCAACAATGATATTGACATTTTTGCAAGTGATCTCGGCTATATTGTCATAGAGGAAAACGGAAAAATAAAAGGGTTTAACGTTTGTGTCGGAGGAGGCATGGGCGCTACTTTTGGGGACGACAGCACCTATCCCCGACTCGCAGATGTCATCGGATTTATAAAGCCTAAAGATTTAGTTGTTGTTTCAGAAGCAATCATTGCTATTCAGCGGGATTATGGAAACAGGTCGGAGCGGCAGCATGCCAGGATAAAATACACCATTGATCGGCTGAGTCTGGAGTGGTTTGTAAAGGAACTGCAGAAGCGATTAGGATGGGAATTGCAACCGGCAAGGCCTTACCATTTCACGACAAACGGAGATCTGTACGGCTGGTTAAAAGGGATAAACGACAAATGGTTTTATACGCTCTTTGTTGAAAATGGCAGAGTCCGGGATAAAGACAATTACCCACTTAAAACAGCCCTCCAAGAGTTAGCACAAATACACAAAGGTGAATTTCGACTGACCGGCAACCAAAACCTCATCATAGCCAATGTAGCCGAAGAAGACAAACAGCGCATTGAACAGGTATTGCAAAAACACGGCGTGCAAAACGACACTACCCATACCGGCCTGAGAAGGAACTCAATGGCCTGTGTCGCATTAAATACCTGCGGGCTCGCTTTTGCGGAATCAGAGCGTTATTTGCCCTCTTTAATCGATAAGCTGGATGTGATCATGAAAGCGAATGGCTTATCAACCGAAGAAATAACCATCCGGATGACGGGGTGCCCTAACGGCTGCGCACGTTCCCGGCTTGGAGAAATCGGCTTTATCGGCAGAACTATTGGAAAGTACAACCTGTATCTGGGCGCCAGTCACAATGGCGACCGGCTGAATACCTTGTACAAAGAAATGCTTTCTGAGTCGGATATTATTGAAACGCTTGAGCCCATTATCCGGGACTTTTCGCAACAAAGAACGCCGGGAGAACACTTTGGTGATTTCGTTCACAGAAAAGGGATTGTCGGCTGAAAAATGGATTATAAAGTAAAGGTAAATGTAGCGGAATTATCTGTAGCGGAGTTCCCGCCGACAAATACCTTAAATACTCCCGGCTCTGCCGTAAACTTTCCCTTTTTTCCATAGAACCTAAGGTCGCTTTCCTCCAGGTAAAAAGTAAGGGTTTTTGTTTCGTCCGGTTCCAGTTTAACCCTTTTAAATCCCCTGAGGTTCTTTACCCGGGGACTTATGCCGGCAATCAAGTCGGTTATATAAAGCTGGGCTATCTCAGTTCCCGGGCGTTCACCCTTATTGGTTATTCGTACCGAAACCATTAACGTATCATTATCAACTAGTTTTTTTGTATTTAAATGAATAGCTGAATAGGAAAATGTAGTATAGCTCAATCCATACCCAAAAGGATATAAAGGAGAATTAGACACATCCACATAACGGGTGGTGTACTTATTCCCTTTGACAAAAGGCCGTCCGGTATTTAAATGGTTATAATACAGGGGTACTTGTCCTACATTCCTTGGAAAAGTCATCGTTAATTTTCCTGACGGGTTATAATCTCCGAATAGAACGTCTGCTATGGCATGCCCGGTTTCCGTTCCCAACAACCAGGTTTCTAAGATTGCCGGAACATGGCTATCCAGCCAGGGTACCGCAAGGGGACGGCCATTCATAAGCAACACGATAACAGGTTTACCTGTTTTTAAAACCGCCTTAACGAGTGCGAGTTGATTGCCGGGAAGATCCAACTTAGAACGGCTATCTCCTTCACCACTCATGCCGGCAGCCTCTCCCACCACCATCACGACAGCATCGGCCTGTCCGGCCGCGTCAACGGCGGCTGCAAATCCGGTCGTATCCTCTGTACGGATACCCGTACCTTTGGCGTAAAGCAATTTCGTTTGAGGAGATACCGCCTCGGTTATACCCTGCCATACACTGATCGCTTCTTCGGGTCTGCCCAAAGCATGAACCGGCCCTAATATATTCTTTTGATCTTTGGCCAAAGGACCAATTATGGCAAGGGCATGAATGTTTTTAGACAAGGGCAAAACGGGTGTTTTTTGCTCCGGTAAGCTGTCATTCTTCAATAAGACGATGGACTGCCTGCCTACCTTGCGGGCTAACAGACGGTGCGTTTTAAGCAACATCTTCTGGTTGTGCCCCGATCGCTTTCCATATTGGAACGGATGAGCAAACAAACCTAACTTAAATTTTAAAGCCAATACTTTTCTCACCGCCGAATCAAGGGTTGATTCTTTTACTTTTCCGGCTTTAACTAACTCAGGCAAGGATTCCAAGTAAGTTCCACTGTGCAGATCCATATCCATTCCTGCTTCAATGGCATGGGCGGCCGCTTCTTCAGTAGTAGCCACGACCCTGTGATTTAATAATTCGGGAATAGCATCATAATCGGAGACGACCAGTCCGGTAAAACCGAGTTGCCCCCTTAAAATCCCTTCAAGCAAAAAGCTGTTCTCTGAAGCCGGCACGCCGTTTAATGAAATGAAAGCCGGCATTATTGCAGCTATGCCCGCGTCAACGGCCGCTTTAAATGGTGGCAAATAGAGCTCCCAAAGCTCGCGGTCAGAGGTATTTACGGTATTATAATCTCTCCCTGCCTCCACCGCACCATAAGCAGCAAAATGTTTGGCGGTAGCGGCAAGGGTCCGGGGGCCGGAAAGATCCGCCCCCTGGAATCCCTTAACGGCTGCCGTGGCCAGCACTGAAGCCAGAAAAGGATCTTCACCTGCTCCCTCTACTACCCTGCCCCATCTGGGATCATGACTAATATCTACCATGGGTGCAAAAGTCCAGTTCATGCCGTCGGCTGTAGCTTCCAGTGCAGAAACGCTGTCCGCTTTACCAATGAGTTCAGGATTCCAACTGCACGACTGAGCCAGATTGACGGGAAAAGTAGTACGGTAGCCATGAATCACGTCTCCCATAAAAAGAAGCGGGATCTTCACAGGGGATTGCATGGCCAAATGTTGCAGCTCGTCCAGATAACCATACACATCCGCCTTACCCGGAAGCATGCCATTTGTACCGCCAACCCAACCCTTTTTAATCAGCTTCTTTAGGTTTTTCTCATTTGATCCATAGATGCATAACTGCCCCGCTTTCTCTTGTAAGGTCATCAAAGATAGCACCGAATCTACATTATGGTCAAGTATGGATACAGGACCGTCGGCGGTACGATGAGGGGCGCTTTCCATATTACAGGCTGCCAGAAAAAGTAAAATGCCTATGGGTGCCACGCTATATTTTGTTAAATCCATCATTTCTCTTTGCAGTTGTCTGTCACGCTTTTTTAACCCCATTTATTAGCCAACAAAAGATGGCACCATGATCCGTTTTTGCGCCCGCTGATTATCCTTTATGACCTTTTGATTTGAACATCAGGCAAGGCTTTCTCTTCAGCCCAACGGCAGCTGGTTCAAACTTCAAAGGCAACCTCTTCAAGTACGATGTTTACGCTGGTATCAAGGGGTGTACGAGAATCCCAGCTTTTTTAATCCCTTTTGTACTTCCGGGCAGCTCATAAATAATTGCCAGAGCATACCGCTGCGGTAATTCTCGATCATCACAATCTGCGGTCCCTGATCAATAGCTAAATATTTTTTCGCATACCAATCTGCTGTTTTACTAAAGGCATCATAGAACCCGTAAGGTCCCCAGCATTTATCATTCATATCTTCATACCAGTGGTGCATTGCCTGCAGCGACTTTTCCGGCGTATAAGGGATGGAAGAGACAGCGGCCGTGGGTGCGATTACGCCCAGGTCTCGTTCTCTGTTGGGTGCATGTCCGGCATATCCTTTTATGGAATAACTGGAAGTGAGCCCCCAGCTATCGGGGCCGTACCCCTTATAGCCTAATGGGTTTTTTACACACCAGGTATAATTGATCAGTACCTGGTTGGTATTCTCTTTCCAATAATCCGCATACTGATCTTTTAATCCTTTAGGTGACAAACCCAGGTAAGAATAATGCGCCCAAAAAAGTGGCCCACCATGCTTTGCATTTCCTTGCCTGCGGAGTTGTAAAGTATAACCAAAGACCGTAGTCGGATCCTTGATGTTCCCATTTTCTGCCCATCCTTCACGATAAACCTCCGCAGAGACTCCATGCGTAGGAGAAGAGGCCGCAAGAATATAAGTGATCAAACATTCGTTGTACCCATGAATAGGAAAATCCATCTGCCATCCGTAATCCGGGCTCCAATGCCAGAACAGTACATTGCTCCCGTGCGTGTACCATTGCCAGTCCACATCTCTCCACAACTGATCAATACGTTCCACTAATTGCTTTTCCCGGGTGTTTCCCGCGCTAAAGTACTGTCTGACACAAAGCAATCCCTGCAATAAAAAAGAGGTCTCCACCAAGTCTCCTCCATCATCTTTTTTACTGAAAGGTTTCACTTTTCCTGTCTCTCCATAAAGCCAATGTGGCCATACGCCATGAAAACGGTCGGCCTTTTCCAAAAAAGTCACTATTTTTTCAAAACGTTTCAACGCCTGTTCCCTTGTAATATATCCCCGCTTAATACCGACTAAAATAGCCATCAGGCCAAAACCGCTTCCTCCTGTAGTGACAACATTTTGGTCGTTCATCGGATAAACTCCATTCACATTAATTCTTTCCGGTGCCATTCCGCTGTTGGGTTCCGCTCCGTACCAAAAATAATTAAATGTAGCTTGTTGTATAGTATCCAGCAAGGCTTCGTTGGACAAACTATAATGATTTGAACTGTCCATGTTGTTGTTTCTCTCCGACGAAGAACCAAAAAAACAAGCCGAGAATAAACCAAGCATAAAAACAGCGATCCCTGTCACTTTATAACTTAGCAACGTCTTCTGCAATGATTTCTTCATTTTTTATTTATTTTTAAGTATCAAATCCTCTATGACCTAAGCTTTATCCTATCATATAAGCCAGGTCAAGGACCAACTATTAAAAAAAGAAAGCAGTTTTTAACTACTCAATCTGAACGACTTCGCTTCGCTTTCCCACCCCGTTTTCATTAAAGGCCTCTACGGAAAAGTAATACGGCTGACCGGCATTTAATGCCCTTAAATCAAGCTTATTTTCTCCATAAACCATCCAGGAATGATACAGCTTATCGGGGGCAATTCCCCAAAGCACATTATATCCCTGGCAGTTTTCCTGTTTATCCCAGCTTACTTTAGCACCAAGCCCGTCGTCATACCGTTCCACCCGTACCCGCTTCACCTGTTTAGGTATCTGGCCCTGCCCTTTTCCAAAAACACGGATGTCTGAGATGGAAAGATAGGGGGTAGGAACATGAATGTTTTTATAACGAATATATCTGGCCGTTCGGGGAACCGATAGCTCTACATAATCGTTGGGCGTATCTTCATAGCTGTCGCTTCTATCTACCAGTTTCGTCCAGTTTTCCCCATCCATCGAACCCTCCACCACATAACGGTAATAAAGCCCCGGTATCTTCCCGTAAAGGTCCGAATGGTAGTCATTGTAATTGACTTGTACGGCGTAAACCTTACCAGGCTTTTTAAGATCAATCTCTATCCATTGTTGATCATTATTGTGTTGAGCCACCCAGTAGGTTTTAACACTTTCATCAACCAGGTTATGAGGTAGATAATTTTCCAGAGACGAGGAGACCGTTACCGGCTTATTATAGGAAAGTAACATCCAGCCCGTAAACTTTCCCATTTTTCCCGCTATATTCGGAGCGTAATGGGGATAATCTCCGAAATAATTGTTGCAATGTAACAGCCCGTCTTCATCAAAAAAAACCGGGAACATGCCTATCCGTCTTTCCCAGTTAATATTTATACTGACAGACATAGTGGCAAAATGCCAATACTGCTCGCCCGGTCCAAGCACCGTGCTTCCATGCCCGGCTCCGTTAATAAAGCCGCCCGGTTTAAATGAAAACGGACTGTTAGGAGCATATTGATAAGGGCCTAAGGGATTGTCGCTGGTATAAACGCCGTCCCCGTAGACATTGAACTCCGTCCCCGGAGCTGCATATTGCAGGTAATAGGTGTTTTTGTATTTGGTCATCCAAGCTCCTTCGATATAACCTTCCATTGCGGTATCAGAGTTATTTTCTCCGAAGCGTTCCCAGCCGTGCTCATCCTCTTTTAAGTTAAATAGTTCCTGCTTTTCACCTGGCTTAAACCTGTTTTCCTTGTCCAGCTTTTCCACTCTTATAGGAAATTTATTGGAAGAGCCCCAAAACATGTAAGCCTGCCCGTTGTCATCGATAAAAAGAGCCGGGTCCTGCAGTCCATTGAGAATAGAAGGCGTGGTCTTCCAGTCTCCTTTCTTAGGATCGGCTGTATAAAGAATACTCATAGATCCCGAGGGGTCGCCGGTTACATACAATACAGAATCCTTATAATTAAAAGCGGCGGGGGCATTGGACCCCTGAAAATACCATTTTTCAGGGGTTATAAAGTTCCAGTGAGTAAGGTCAGTAGAATGCCAATAACCCATAGACCGGGTGACAAACATGTAATATTCGTTTCTGAATTCCACTACAGCAGGATCGGCACCTGATCGATAAGAAATACCCTGATTCGCATTATAAATCATATAGGTGTAATCAATATTGATGGGATTACAATAGGTGCTCCGCTGCATATCTTGTGCATAAGCAGGACAAAGAATGCCAAGCAATACTGTAGCCCGTACCAGATGGTTAAATCGTTTCATGGTGGAATGGTTGTGTGCTTATATTATAAAAGCTTTATTATTAAAAGTAAAAATCAAAACACTCAAGGTGCCTTATACGGCTCACGGGCGCCCATTGCCAACCACTTGAGGCCTGTTTAAATAAAAATAAGTGGTCGTACACCAGACATCACTGCGGTAAAAATTTGTCCATCCTTCAGGAAAATCATCATTTAGTAACCCGGGCTTATTTGCCATTTCCAGTAATTTGATAAAGTCCGCTCTTTGATCCACACTGATCGGAATTAAAGCGGCTCCCTCGCGCGCTGCCTTCCGCACTTCTCTCAAAGGTCCGCCGCCTATTTGTTGTACCGTCACTTTAATGTCTTCATAAAAATACACCGGATCGGGAATATGATAACGATAAAAGGCCCATTCCTTGTTATCTTTATCTGCGATGAGACACCCTTGGTATCGGTTGACAAATTTACCCATTCCCCAGGCGGTACCAATATAATCTTCCACTCCGGTGCTCACCAGCGTGGGATATTCTTGATCCCCATCCAGATATATTTTCACTTCGCCTTCGCCCCACCATAAATTGTTATAAACAGAATCGGCATGCACTCCTATATTAGCGCCTAAGAATCGGCCCTCCCCTTTAATTTCAGGGAGTATCTCAAAGTCACTTCCGACGATGGGTTTGCTTTGTTGCCAGTAAGTATGAAAATACAACAGACTGTCAGGAACTTGATCCCATTTTTCAAAATTCACCGTATAAAAGATGTGATAAAGATCCTTATCAGAATGATTATAAATAACAATACGTGCGCCTTTTTTAAAGGGCATAGGGATATAACAGTTAAAGGAACGACCTTCAGGGCTGGAGAAAAACGCATTTTCAAATGCCACTGTTTTACCAAAAGCCACCCCGAAAAAATCACCAAGTGGCGCGGAGACAGCCGGTTTTTCGGCGCCATCCCAATACATTTTAATTTGTAAAGCGCGCAGCATTTCAGGAGAACGGTTATCTACGGTAAGCCTGATATGATTTACAATTCCCGGGCCGTTGATATTCAACAGCTCAATAGAATCGTGTGCTTTGATCTTATCAAAAGCATGCCCCTTAGCCCCCTGGTTCTCTTTAGCGCCGGCTCCTTTTTTACCTTCGGGGTTTTCGGAACTGGTCCAGCGACTCTGTGACCCGTCGGGCAAGACATACAGCTTTTGTGCACCTACAAAATTGACGGACGAAATAAAAATACATAAACTGCATAAGCATCCTATGAATTTTATCTGTTTAAAGCGTCTCATTTAAATACCACCCTTTTTTACTTGCTTATTTTTACCGATTAATTAAAACAGTTTCATTGCTCTACTTGGCTCTTCAGTCCTCCTACATGCTGCTGTTTATTACAAAGAAGGTACCGGTCCCAATCCGGTTCTTTTTAAAGTCCGGTCTTTATTATACCAGGCGCCATACTCATTCCCCGGTCTGAAATCATCATGGGCCTTATTCAACAATAGCCGTAACCTGTTCCGTAAGTTCTGTAGCGTTAAAAAAGCATCCTGATCGTGGATCATGTTTTTCATCTGATAGGGATCCAGGGCATTATCATATAACTCTTCTGCTCCGGTCAGCCATTTTACATAGGTATACCTGCCGGTAAACACCCCTCGCCATTCCGGCCAATCGGTACCTGTTTGCAAAAAATCCCAGTTTGAAGAGTAATTAGCCATCAGCACGGCCTCTCGTTTTGAAAATTTATTCCCTAAAACAACATCACTCATATCTATTCCATCTACTTCATCCGGTACAGCAATGCCAGCCAGCCCACATAAGGTGGGAAAGATGTCCATCGGCGTATGCAAGGTATCAATAAACCGGCTTTCCGGTATTTTACCCGGCCATCGAATGGTCATCGGGATATTAACTGCTTCTCTATAAGGCACCATTTTTTGTACCCGACCATGGCTACCCGCCATATCCCCATGATCACTGGTAAAGATTAGTATGGTATTTTCCTGAAATCCAGACCGCTCCATGTATTTCATAAGCTTGCCCAAGTTATCATCTACATTCTTCACCATGGCATAGTATCCTCTCATGTCAGCTGGGCTTCTGGGGTTATTTTTGGGCACATTGGGTTCCCAATGCAGCTGATCCGGAGGAACTACTTTATCCAGGTAACCTTCAGGGTATTGGTCGAACGGAACATGCGGCGGATGAGGGGCGATAGTGATCAAAAACGGATTTTTGGCATTTTTCCGCTTGTCCATAAACGCAATAGCCTGGTCAAACTGGGTATCAGTTTCATACTTGTGGGAATAAATCTTCTTCGGCGTATCTTCGTAATACCAGTAATTTCTATATTCATTAGCAAAGTTATATGCCTGCCAGAACCGGTAACCCAGGCGTTCGGGCCCCGGGGGAATGAAGTTGTGGTGGGGATGTGTTTTCTTATATTCTTTTTCTGCCTCTGGGTGATATTTATAAAGCCCGTCCCCCACCCTATAGCCCGCTCCTAAATGCCATTTACCAATAAATCCGGTTTCATAGCCTGCGGCGTCAAACACATTAGCCAGACAATGCGGATTCTGCTGCGGGCTGACGTCCACAAAATTAAATATTACTCCGGAATGCGTAGGATAACGACCGGTCATCAACATACCACGAAAGGGTGTACAGAGCGGACAGGTAGACACGCTGTTTCGAAAATTAGTACCTTCGCTCGCAAGCCGATCTGCATGAGGCGTGGTTATATTAAAACCTCCCCCAAAAACACCCAATGCATTTCTGCGTAACTGATCATCGAAGATAAGCACAATATTGGGCCTTTTTCCCTGGCCACCCACCCTGCGGGTGCACCTTCCCTGTGGCTTGGGAGTCTTGCCAGCAACTATCGGCGGCATCACCATACCAGCACCGCCTATCGCCAGGCTTTTAAGAAACCGGAGGCGAGACATACGATTTTTTTGTTTTGGATCCTGATTATTATTTACTGGCTTGCTCTCATTTAATTTTAAAGACATTGTTACATTATTTAAATCGGGTAAGACAACGCTTCTGCTTCTTTAATTATTTAATATGTACCCCTGTAGGGCAGGTCAATCCGTTTTCTATTTACTCTTTTCAATGGAATGCTCATTCCTTTTGTCTCTTCCAACCAATCCCACATTTGCTTTTTTAGCTTTTTTGCAATGTCCTGGTATGACGTGTCCCGAATAAGGTTATTCAGTTCATATGGATCTTTTTGAAGGTCATACAATTCATTGATGTCCCAGATCCCCCAATTGTAAATATATTTATAGCGGTCTGTTCGTACAGCAAACATTGTAGGCGTTTGGGGAAAAGCCCACTCCCAGTAATACTCATAAAATACCTCATGTCGCCAAGGGATATCTTTGCCTCTCAACAGCGGCAAGAAGGACATGCCCTGCATCTTTTCGGGAATCTGCACTCCTGCCAGATCAAGAATAGTAGGTGCAATGTCAATATTTTCGATCATTTCCCGAATTTTTATATCGGCGTCAATTAAAGTCGGGCACCAGGCAAGTAAAGGCACTCTCATGGAAGCTTCATAGGCATCGCGTTTATCTATTAATCCATGTTCACCAAACTGAAAACCATTATCCCCCATATAAATAACCAGCGTATTTTTCTCCAGGTTATTTTCTTCCAGCCAATCCATTACCCTGCCAATACTCTCATCCACCGACATTAACGTTTCACAATAATTGCGGTAAAAATCTTCAAAATCCAGCTTCCCGTCGTAAGCATGATCTACACCATGCCAGCTATAACGCTGCCTTCTTACCCAGTCCGGTATATCTGCATAATTGACTTTTGTTTGAGGAGCGGTGGGTATCCCAATATACGAGCTGGAGTCCGTCACCGTCAGATACATGGACGGTGGACATATGACAGGCATTTCCTTATACATGCCATCAAATTTCTTTTCGGGCATAAATTCCGCATGAACCGCTTTATGAGAAAGGTAAACAAAAAAAGGTTTGTCTTTGCTGATGGTATCCATCCAATCCAATGCAAAATCGGTGAGCAGGTTGGTCATATATCCTTTTTTCTTTACCCATTCTCCATTGATGTTAAACCTGGGGTCCCGATACACCCCTTGTCCTTTAAAGCTCACCCATTCATCAAAACCGGGCTGTGGCATGGCGTCAGAATGGCCCATATGCCATTTTCCGAAGAAGGCCGTCTGATAACCCGCCTTTTGCAACAGTTGCGGAAAAAAAGTCAGGTCATCTGGCATGGGAGCACTGTTATCCACTACAGTATGAGTATGCGCATACTGACCGGTAAGGATAGAAGCCCTACTGGGAGAGCACAAAGCTGTGGTAACAAAAGCATTCTGAAGATGGGCACCCTCTGCCGCCAACCGATCCATATTGGGTGTATTCAAACCCTTCACAGTATTCATGAAGCCCATGAAGTCGTACCGGTGATCGTCACTCAGGATAAAGATCACGTTATAGGGTTGATCCTGACTTTGTTTTTTTGTAGGCTGAGCCGGTGAAGAAAAGACGATTAATAATAAGCATAAAGAAAAAGCAAGGTGTTGAGGGAAAAAATATTTTTTCTGCATATTGGCGTACTTGAGGGTTAAAAGAATGATTATTGGTTACTTGATTGGTTTATATAGAAATATTTGGTCTTTACCATTCGGGATCTTGCTTAAGGATTCCCCCTGAGATGTCAACCTGTTGTTGCGGAACAGGGAAGGTTCCATGTTTTTTAATATCAAAAAGCGTTTTGCCCTGGGTATGCAAAATCTTTTCCGCTCTTCCTGGTTCTACTTTATCTTCCCTGATAAGATTAAAAAACCGCTTCCCTTCCATGGCAAGTTCAACACGTCTTTCATGCCAGATCAGGTGGCGTAACTGCATCTTATTGGTCTCGGTGATGTCAGGTAATACATTCGGATCTCCTCCACGTGCCCTTTCTCTCACCATATTCAAGTATTTCAAAGCTTCTGTCGTCTGCCCCAATTCATTGGCCGCTTCGGCACAGATCAAGAGTATATCTGCGTACCTAAGGATGATTCTGTTGGTCGGTGAATTGGCCGGATAACCCGCAGGCTGCATATTTTTAGGTAACATTACTTTTTGATTGGCTCTGGGCATAGCTCCTTCATCAACCGGAAACTGAAAAGGATGATCAAAACCTTGTAGTGTTTCTCCATCATAAAATATGGTGGCTTCTCTTCGGGGGTCTCCCTTTTCATATGCATCAGACAAATCTTCTGACGGGCTGTTAAATCCCCAGCCAAATATTGTTCTTATTCCCTGCCACTTGACATATTCATTGAGAATAGCCCGGTCATCCCTGGCAATAAACTGCGCTTCAAAAATAGAACCTGAACCATTCTCCTGGTCAGGAAGAAACACTTCACTGTAATCGGGATATAAGCTGTATTCATGCGACTGGATCACTGCTAAAGCGTACTTATGTGCGTTTGCATAATCCTGTTTGAACAGATATACTTTGGCCAACAGGCCTTGTGCTGCACCTTTGGTAGCTCTTCCCAGGTCTTCGGGGGGATATTCACTTTTTAGCGGGAGAACAGCAATGGCAGCTTCCAGGTTTTTAATAATAAAATCAAATATTTCTTCCTGCGATGATTTGGGAACGGCTTTTCTTGCATCTAAAGGATCTGTATATACTTTGTCTATTAACGGCACATCTCCAAAGCCCAAGGCCAGGTTAAAATAAAACAACGCCCGCAGAAATTTGGCCTCTCCTATTAACCTTGCTTTTAAATCTTCATCCATTTCTATATCAGGAATATTATAAATCACCTGGTTGGCACGGTTAATCCCTACATAGTTGCCGGACCAATAGCCATTAAGTTCTGTGGTGGTTGGTGTATAGGTAAAGTTATCAATCGCCCTTAACCTTAATCCATCACCGGGAACACTACCCGGATCTGCATTATCCGAAGCCACGACTTTTATACCAAAATATGAAAAACCAGACAATGGCCAGCTCCGTAAGTGGGCATAAATCCCATTGGTGGCCCTAACGGCTCCTTCTTCATCTGCAAAAAGGGTAGCGGATGAAGGTTCTCCTAAGGGCTTTTCATTCAGAAAATTTTCTGAGCAAGCTGAAAAACAAAATAGAACCAAGCTTATCAGAAGAAATTTATAGGGTGCTGTTAAATATTTCATTTCTTAAGATTTAAGTGAGTTAAAAAGTAATGTTAAGTCCTGCTTTGAAAACAGCCGTCATGGGATAAAGTGCACGATCTATACCTGCCCCCAGTGTACTGTTAGTTGGATCATTGGCATTTTCATACAAAGAAGCACTTTCTATTTCCGGACTAAATCCATTATAATCAGTAAAGTAAAGTATGTTATTACCACTAACAAAAATCCTCACCTGCTTAGCATGTATTTTATCGATCAGGTCCACCGGTAAGCTATACCCCAATTGTATATTTCTGACCTTCACATATGAGCCATCCTCTACAAAACGGGAAGAAACATTATAATTTTCACCGGCACCTAAAGTAATTCTTGGGTGGGTATTACTCGTTCCGGCTCCTGTCCAGCGGTCCAGAAACGACTTATCGAAGTTGTCTCTACCTGAATAGCGCTCCTGCTGTTTTGCATTATAAATCTCATTGCCAAACATACCGGTCAGGCTAATGGTAAGGTCAAAGCCTTTATAAGCCAGCCCCAGGTTTAAGCCGCCCGTAAACTCCGGGATGGGGGATCCGATTATAGTACGGTCATGCGGATCTATTTTTCCATCAGGCTGACCGGTCAGGTTTCCCTCTTCATCCACCCCGTTGTTGTCTTCAAATATAAGGTCACCGGGTTTTGCATTCACCTGCTCCGGAAGCTTATTAATTTGTTCCTGTGTTTGAAAAACCCCTATCACCTTATACCCATAGAAGTATCCCACCGGATCCCCCACAGTAGCACGCGTAATATTGTGGCCTTCTCCTATGTTCCCTCTGGTAATCTGATCCCGTCCTCCCAAGCTTAAAACCTTGTTATCAATCGTAGTTCCTACCAAGCCAATATTAACAGTAAATTCTCCAAATGTTTTCGTATAATTCAGTAAAAAATCAAAGCCCCGGTTTCTAACAGAAGCGATATTGGCATCAGTGGGACTGAGCCCAACGGTAGCCGGCACTTCAACTGTTACAAGAATATCTTCGGTTTTTCTGTTATAATAATCCAATTCTATATTGAGCGCATTTTGAAATAATCCAAGCTCTACCCCAATATCTGTTTGTGTAGCCACTTCCCAGGTAATATTGGCATTACTCAATTCGGTAATTGTGCTTCCGGTAAAGAGTTGATTATTAAAGATGGCATCATACTTTATTCCGGTAGCAGCCTTGGCATAATATTGATAATTTGGAATCTTTTGATTACCTACCTGTCCCCAGCTTCCCCTTATCTTTAAGTTAGAAATCCAGTCTAAATCATCCATAAAACTTTCTTCAGAGACCCGCCAGCCAAGGGCTAAAGCAGGGAAGTAGCCCCATCTTTTACCCGAAGGGAATTTAGAAGAGCCGTCCGCTCTTATGGTACCGGTAAACAAATAACGGTCAAGCAGTGAATAATTCGCTCTAAAAAGATAAGAAGCCATGGAAGAAGCCCAGGCGGTGTTTGTATTCGTTATCCCCTCTGTGCTTCCCGCACTCAGGTACCAAAGGTTGGGATTATTAGAAGGAATGTCTCTGCTTGAGCCCCCTAAGGTTTCAAATGTGTTTCTTTGTGCTGTGATTCCGCCGAGGATTTTTATATGATGTATCCCTATTTCTTTGTCATAAGTCAATGTATTTTCCCATACCCAGTCAAACCACCTGTTCCAATCCTTTGCTATTTTATTTATCTCATTCTTTTGGGTGGGCCCTACCCTGTAAACCGGCGTAAATGAACGGAGTTGATCATAATGAAAATCAATACCCAGGCTTGTTTTAAAAGTAAAGTCTTTAAATAAGTTTACTTTCCCGAAAACATTTCCCACCACCTGCTGGCCTTTGGTTGTGTTATGAAAATAATATATTCCTGCTACCGGGTTTCCGGCACCGGAATTCGGATTAGGCACAAAATCTCCATTCCGATAGCGGACCGGTACAATGGGACTCATCCTATAAGCCCATTGTAAAGCGCCATTCATTGGGTTGTCTTTTGAAAACCAGGAAGCCGATATATGATGGCCTATTTCAATATCGTCTGTAAGGTCATAAGTATTGTTCAATCGAACGGTATACCTTTGGAAATCAGATTTTTCTAAAACACCCTTTTGCCTGAAGTATCCTGCACTCACATAATAACTAGCTTTGTCTGTCCTTTGATTAAAAGACAATTGGTAACTTCTCATGGGTGCCTTTCTTAAAATTTCATCAAACCAATCGGTACCAACGCCAATCGTATCGGGGTCATATACCGGCTGTTCTCCCAGGTTTTTGAGTCCTTCATTGATCAAAGTAGCGTACTGATGCGCATTGACCATTTCAAAATCACTTCCCACAACCTGCTGGATGCCTTCATAAGCATTGAAATTAAAAGTTGGTTCTTCTGAATGCCCACTTTTTGTTGTGATGAGTACAACCCCATTCGCCCCTCTTGACCCATAAATAGCCGTTGCAGAAGCATCCTTTAAAATAGCCATTGATTTAATATCATTGCTATTAATAAAAGAGATATCATCTACAAACATGCCGTCTACAACATATAAAGGATTGGTATTATTCAATGTCCCTACCCCGCGGATTCTCACATTGGGCGCCTGCCCGGGTACCCCGGAATTAACAATATTTACACCCGATACTTTACCCTGCAAGGCCGAAGCAGCATTCCCCGCCCCTATTTTAGCAATTTCATCGGCATCTATTGTGGAAATAGCTCCCGTAAGATCCCGTCTTTGTTGTGTTCCATATCCGACTACTACCAATTGGTCCAATTGAGTAGCCGATGAGGTCAGAACGATATTTAGGTTTGTTTTCCCTTCTACCGGCACCTCTTTGGTCTGGTATCCCAAAGAAGATACAACCAATACACCCGTCTCAGGAACTT
>CAYXRN010000014.1:0-40347 GCA_964467635.1 uncultured Chitinophagaceae bacterium
CTAATTCTCTTGCAGCGGTTGCAGCTTTGCCAAATTCAGTGACATCACTACCGGGCTTTAAAATAACTACGTCATGGGACATTGCAGCAGCGGGAAGCTCACCGATGTTCTTCATCGTCAGCGTAATTTCCTCTCCTGCCTTTACAGTAAAGGCGGTTTCGTTGTATTGCATCTGGTCATTTCCGGTCAGGTTGATGGTATTTGTTACCGCCTGGTCACTTCCGGCTTCTGTTGGACTTGTAGACTCTTCGGGCGTAGCTGTTGTTTGGGCCCCAGAGTCTTCGGTTGTTGAATTGTTTTGATTGTTGCCGCCGCCACAGGATGCTAGAAAGAAGGCAGCACAGGCAATAGAAAGGAACATTAGTTTTTTCATGACATTCACTGTTTTTGATTTACCTGCAAAATTACAGTATATAATTGACTATTTTTCTGATCTTAAAAAAGATATGACAATATACAGACAAAAATATCCTTTGTATAGTCTTTGGAATATATTACCTTAGTATGTCGTTAATCCGCTATTCATGAATCGAATCTGGACAATTATAGGGGTTAAAAATGTTCAGGCCAGTTTTAAATGGTATCAGTTCCTATTGTGCCTGCCTGAAAAAGCGCCTGCTCACGATTACTTTGGACAAATTACCGATACAGATGGCACCGTTCTGCTCTGTCTTCACCAGTGGGGCACACATGGACACCCGACTTTGACCGATCCTTCAAGGGCACAACCAGGCAATGGCCTGCTCTTGTTTTTTAGAACTAGCTATTTTGATCAGGCCCTGTCCAGGGCCTATCGACTCACCGACAAACTGGAAGAAAAACCCCACCGCAACCCGAATACAGGAACCACATCGTTCTCCCTGCGTGATCTGGACGGGTATTACGTCACAATCAATGCATTAGAAGAACCGGGGCCCTGAGTAATGTCAAATATTATCACTGGCAAAAACCGTCCAGTTGTTTTTTCCATATCCTTTTTCAATCCATCGGTCCATTTCCTGGGCTATCGCAGGGATAACCGTTAGCTTATCCGGGTCAATTTCTTCCATCATCAGGCGGGCGTCCTTGCGCGCCATGTTCAATTCCCATGACGGTTGCCGGAAATCAGAAGCGGACATACTTTTCAATCTTCCTGTAATCGTGCCGGGGTTCCAGGCAGAAAATAATTTGAGGAGGTCGTCGATTGGAATGTTTAAGGTCTTGGCAAGACCCAATGAATCAGAAAGACCACCGGTAAACGCGAGCAGAAAAAGGTTTCCGATTAACTTCATCGCTGCTGCCCTTCCTTCGGCAGGGCCAAAATTCAAGACTTCTCCGGTCATCTTTGACAGTTCGGGCTCCAGTGTTTCGATGACCGATTGGTCACCTGAAACAAGCATAAACCCGGTACTTTGTAGTGCATTCTTCGGTCCCATTAATACCGGCGCGTGTTGATAAGTGAAACCTTTAGCTTTCCAATCGTTTGTTCTTTCAATAGCTCCCTTTACAGAAGTCGTTGTATGGTCTACAATGATTACACCTGGTTTGAAACGAGGATACGACTTGGCCAAGGTTTCATCTACAGAGGCATCGTCTTTAAGTGCAAGATGAATAATATCCGCCTCAGCCACGGCATCGTTTATTTCTTGATATACTTTAGCGCCAAAATCACCTAATCTCTGCGCTTTTGAAGCCGTACGGTTCCATACCTGCACCTTCTCTCCTTTTTGGAGCATAGCTTTAACAAAGCCTGAACCCAACAGGCCTGTGCCTATAAATGCTTTCATAGTTTGTTTCTTTGCTTTTAAAAACAAATTTCCAAACGAGATTGTTGAAGAAAAGTTGAGCCTCATGAGCAGCCGGCTAGGGACAGCCGTCGCCGGACCTGTTTTCTTGCAATGAAATACCGGTGCAGAAAATACTTTCTGATTCAGGGAACATGAATTATTTAACTGCTTTAGCCGAAATAACTTCTTTCCCTATCTTCCTTTTCCTTAATTTTGCAGCTCTATGGCACAATTCAGAAGATATTTAGTTACTGCGGCCTTGCCTTATGCCAACGGACCTATTCATATTGGCCACCTGGCCGGATGCTACCTGCCTGCGGATATCTATGTACGTTATCAACGCACCAAGAAAACGCCTATCAGATTTGTTTGTGGCACGGATGAACACGGTGTGGCGATCACCATCAAGGCGATGCGGGAAGGAGTTACACCCAGGGAGATTGTGGACCGGTATTATCCGATTATCCGGGACAGCTTTGAAGGAATGGGGATTTCTTTTGATCTTTTTTCCCGTACTTCCAAGCCGATCCATCATGAGACTGCTGCCGCATTTTTCAAAAAACTATATGACGACGGACAATTTGAAGAAAAAGAAACCGAACAATATTTCGATACGGAAAAGGAACTGTTTCTCGCGGACCGATACATTACCGGTACATGCCCGGTATGCGGTAATGAAAATGCCTATGGCGATCAATGTGAAAAATGCGGTTCTTCGCTGAGCCCTGAAGAACTTATTGATCCTCGCTCTGTACTTAGCGACTCAAAACCCATTAAAAAGAAAACCAAACACTGGTTCCTTTCCCTTCAAAAATTTGAACCCTGGTTAAAAAAATGGTTGGAAGAAAAGAAAGGGGTTTGGAAAAACAATGTATATGGACAGTGTAAGAGCTGGTTAGACAGCGGTTTACAAAGCCGTTCAATGACCCGCGATGGCAGCTGGGGCGTTCAGGTTCCGCTGAAGGACGCCGAAGGAAAAGTACTTTACGTTTGGTTCGATGCGCCAATCGGCTACATTTCCGCTACCAAAGAACTGCTTCCGGATCAATGGGCGGACTATTGGCAACGCGAGGACACCCGGCTTATCCACTTTATTGGAAAAGACAACATTGTTTTTCACTGCATCATTTTTCCTGCGATGCTGAAGGCACATGGAAAGTTCGTATTGCCGGATAATGTACCAGCCAATGAATTCCTGAATATTGAAAGCGATAAAGTCTCTACCTCTCGTAATTGGGCGGTATGGGTGAATGACTATCTAGCAGATTTCCCCGGACAGCAGGATGTTTTACGCTATGTGCTTTGTGCCAATATGCCCGAAAACAAAGACAATGATTTCACCTGGAAGGATTTCCAAAATCGCAACAACAATGAATTAGTAGCCATCTTGGGTAATTTCGTCAATCGTACCATGGTGTTGACCCATAAATTGTGTAAAGGAAAGGTGCCCTTCTTCCATGCTGACGCGGCCGATGAAGCCGATAAAGCTATTGGCCTTAAGTTACAGGAATTAAAAAATAAAACCGGAGATTCCCTGGAAGTATTTAAATTCAGGGACGCCCTCTCGGCAGCCATGGATGTGGCAAGAGAAGGGAATAAATATATGCAGGAAAAGGCGCCCTGGTTGTTATCTAAAACACCGGAGTTGCAACTGGAGAACCAAAAACTGATTGACAATTGTATACATGTTTGCCTGCAGCTTACCGCCAATTTGGCCATACTGCTCAACCCGTTTTTACCTTTTACCGCAAGAAAAATATGCCATATGCTTAAGGTAGTGGATCGCATGCTGGAATGGCAAAATGCAGGTAGTATGAAACTGGTGAAACCCGGGTACAGCCTTCGTGGGCCAGAATTGCTATTCAGTAAAATAGAAGATGCACAAATAAAAAAGCAGATGGATAAGCTTACTGCCGGATCCCATAAAGAGGCGTCTGCCCCCAAACCCGCTTCACGGGAAGAAGTTCAGCTTACTGATATCAAATCAGAAATTTCTTTCGAAGACTTCAGCAAGCTGGATTTAAGAGTGGGCACTGTTATTGCCGCCGAAAAAATTAAAAAAACAGATAAACTTTTGCAATTAACGGTTGATCTTGGATTTGAACAGAGGACCATTGTCTCCGGACTCGCCCAGTATTTTGATCCGGAAAAAATTGTCGGCAAACAGGTGACGGTAGTTTGTAATCTGGCACCCCGAAAAATGAGAGGTGTTGTTTCCGAAGGAATGATCCTGATGGCGGAAGACCAGGGAAAGCTGGCCTTTATCAATCCCGATGTGGCGACAACGCCCGGAAGTCCCGTAAGCTAATTGCAGTTAATAGCCACTGTCCTCCCCCGGTATCTGCTTCCCAACGGTGTTTTCCCAATTGCGTGTAAATGGCTATATTTGTTTAAACGAATGTTATGCGCAGACAAATCAATAAAGTGGCGGTTCTCGGATCCGGAGTCATGGGATCCCGTATTGCTTGCCATTTTGCCAATGCAGGTACTCCGGTCTTGCTGCTGGATCTTCCGAACACCGCTTTGTCGCAAAAAGACGAGGAAAAAGGGCGTCAGCCGAAACACCCGTCCGTTCGGAATCGCATCGTAAATGAGGCGCTCGCAACCACATTAAAAACCAATCCATCTCCTGTTTTCTCCAAAAAGACGGTGGAATTGATCCAAACAGGTAATCTGGAAGATGATCTTCATAACATAGCAGATTGCGACTGGATTATTGAAGTGGTCACTGAAAACCTTGAAATAAAGAAGCAACTCTATGAAAAGGTAGAAAAATACCGTAATAAAGGTACATTAATTACAACAAACACTTCAGGGATTCCCATTCACCTGCTGGCCAAAGACCGGACGGAAGATTTCCAGCAATATTTTTGTGGTACGCATTTTTTCAACCCACCACGTTATTTACCGCTGTTGGAAATTATTCCTACAAAAACAACCTTACCGGAAGTCATCCGGTTCCTTACCTATTTCGGTACCGTTTTCTTAGGGAAAGACGCCGTACTTTGCAAAGATACGCCCGCGTTCATCGCCAATCGCATCGGCGTATTTTCCATGATGTTAGTTTTTAAACTGATGGAACAGTTTAATCTGACCATTGACGAAGTAGACGTGCTTACCGGCACCTTGATCGGTCACCCCAAGTCGGCAACTTTTCGTACAAGCGATGTGGTAGGTATCGATACGCTGGTAAAAGTGGCTGACAATATACTGGAAAGCTGCCCTGATGATGCGTATAGAGATTGGTTTAAAGTGCCTTCTTTTGTCAGGAGATTAGTGGAAGAGGGTCGCCTGGGAGCAAAAACAGGCAGTGGCTTTTATAAAAAGGAAAAAACAAAGGAAGGTTCACAGATCCTGACACTGGATATAGCCTCCAACACCTACCAGCCCAAAAGAAAACCAAAACTTCCGGAACTTGCTCCTGTAAAGGCTGAGGATGACCTGCAAAGGCGCTTACAGTTGCTGTTTGAGTTAAAGAGTCCGGCCGGGGACTTTTTCCGCCTTTTTCATTATCACCTGTTTGCTTATGTATCTCATCGCGTTCCTGAAATAACCGATGAGCTTTATCGCATTGATGAGGCGATGAAAGCAGGCTTTGGCTGGCAGATGGGTCCCTTCGAAACATGGGATCTGTTTGGACTAACACCAGTTATCCGATCTATGGAAGAACGAAAAATAACCGTTGCTGCCTGGGTATCCGACCTGGCAAAGGAGAAAGCTGCCACATTTTACAAATACAGCAATGGGACCCGGTTGTTTTATAATCAGAAAAACGAACAGTTTGAGAAGGTGCCGGGTACCGATACTTTCATCTTGTTAGACGCCTATGCCGATCATAAAATATGGAACAATAAAGCCTGCACGCTTACCGATCTTGGCGACGGAATTGTCTGTCTTGACTGGCAAACTAAGATGAATACGGTCGGCAGCGAAGTATTAGAGGGGATCAATAAAGCCATCAATATAGCAGAGAAGGATTTTGAAGGCTTGCTGTTAGGAACGCGTAGCAGTAATTTCTCCGCTGGCGCCAACGTAGCCCTTATTTTCATGATGGCCATAGAGCAGGAATGGGAAGAGCTGAACCTGGCTGTTAAAATGTTCCAGGATACAAGTATGCGGATCCGTTATTCCTCCATCCCTGTAATTGCTGCGCCACACGAGCTCACCCTTGGCGGAGGTTGCGAATTTAGTTTGCACTCCGATGCAGTACAGGCGGCAGCCGAAACCTATATGGGACTGGTAGAAACGGGACTTGGTATTATTCCCGCGGGCGGCGGCACTAAGGAATTCGTTCAGCGAGCTTCCGATAGTTACCGGAAAGGAGAAATCGAACTACCCATACTACAACAACGTTTTTTGACTATTGCTATGGCGAAAACGTCAACCTCTGCAGAAGAGGCTTTTCAATACGGGCTATTACAAAATGGAAAAGATCACTACTCCATGAATAGTAAGGGCGTGTTGGCAGACGCTAAGCGAAGACTAAAGAATATGATTTTGTCCGGTTATACGCCACCAACAAGACGAAAGGACATTAAAGTACTGGGACGGGAGGGTTTAGGCGCTTTGTTAATCGGAATACATACCATGAAAACGGGGCATTATATTTCTGATCATGACGTAAAAGTAGCGAAGAAATTGGCTTATGTTATGTGTGGCGGCGATTTATCTTCACCTACAGAAGTAAATGAACAATATTTACTGGATCTGGAAAGAGAAGCATTTATCAGCCTTTGCGGCGAACAGAAAACACTGGAGCGCATTCAGGGGCTGTTGAAAACCGGGAAAATTATCAGGAATTAAAATCTATCCATGGAAAATGTTTTATCAGTCCAGCAGTTGACCAAGTATTATGGCAGGCTGTGCGCACTTAATCAGATCAACTTTCAAATTCCCAAAGGCAGTATTTTTGGTATCCTCGGTCCGAATGGAAGTGGAAAAACTACTTTTTTAGGAATCATTATGGATGTACTCAAAGCGTCTTCCGGCACATTCACCTGGCATCATGGTACGGGGCCCTCTGCAGATAGAAAACAGATTGGTACTTTGCTGGAGACGCCGAATTTTTATCCTTATTTATCTGCACGCGACAACCTGCGAATCAATGCCCGGCTAAAGGAATGCCCGGTAGCGGATATCGATCGGGTATTGAAGATCGTTCAACTTTATGAACGCCGGCATTCGGTATTTAAGACCTATTCTTTAGGGATGAAACAACGACTGGCCATTGGTGCCGCTTTGCTTGGCGACCCGAAAATCGTCGTATTGGATGAACCAACCAACGGCTTGGACCCCGTAGGAATAGCCGATATCAGGAACCTGGTCATCCGGATGGGACAAGCCGGAAAAACAATCATTATGGCAAGCCATCTGCTGGACGAAGTAGAAAAAGTTTGTTCGCATGTAAGTATCTTACAGCAAGGAAACATACGTGCATGTGGACCGGTGGGAGAAGTTTTAAGCAGTGAAGATATGGTAGTGGTCAGTGCAGATAATCTCGCACTTCTGGAAACAATCTTAACCGAATGTGAAGGCGTAAAAAAAATTAACCGGTGTAAAGGCTATCTGCAAGTTGGGCTTAAAAATAATTTCTCCGCTGCGCAGTTAAACATGTTTTGTTTTGAAAAAAACATGGTGTTAAGCCAGTTGCAGAAACAACCGAAAAGTCTGGAGTTGAAATTTCTGGAATTGACCAACGGATCAAAACAATAATTATGCGTAAGCTCCTGCTGCCTGAATGGTTGAAAATAAGCAAGTATAGCGTCTTTTGGATTTTACTTGGCTTGTATGTGCTGGCGGTTATCTGCATTAACGTCATTGTCTTCCAACTTGAAGGAAATGTCTCTACACAAACTGGTGGAAATATACAACTGGATCTATTTGCGGCTCCTTACCTCTGGAATACTACGGGGTGGCTCGAAGGATTTGCACTGATTCTTCCGGGATTTTTAATGATCATTTTAGTTACAAATGAATTTTCTTTTAAAACCCTCCGCCAAAATATAATTGAGGGCTTAAGCAGGGAACAAACGATTGCTTCCAAATGGCTGTTGCTTTTGTTTCTTGCCATTGGCTGTTGGCTGATTTATTTTATCGTTACACTGGTTATCGGCATTTCCCATAATGCTTCAGGCACTCTGTTTGATGGTTTTGCATTTGCAGGGTACACTTTTTTAAAAATTCTTTTAGCACTGAGTGTTGCATTTATTTTTGCCATTTGGATAAAACGTTCAGGACTGGCTATAGCGCTTTTTCTAGTCTATTATTTATTCATCGAAGGCATTATCGGTTACCTTTTGGATAAGATACTTTTTGGTCTTGGTGATTTTTTACCTTTGTCCTGTGGTTCCATGCTGGTACCGAATCCCTTTGAAAAATACCTGATCGGTAGTTCAATCGGAATGAGGTCAGATTATTGGTTCGTTCTCGCTGGCGCCGCTTGGATCATTTTGTTTATTCTGCTGTCAGTTCGTTATATTCGCCGAACCGATTTATAATTTTAGATATGAGCGATAAACCCGTTATATTAGTTACAAATGACGACTCTGTAAACGCACCGGGTATCCATGCCCTTGTAGAGGCCGTACAACCATTAGGAGAAGTGATCGTTGTAGCCCCTGAGAAGCCACAATCGGCCATGGGCCACGCTATAACCATGCATGTGCCTTTACGAATGAACCAGATAGATTTTTCCAATGGGGTAACCGCTTACCAATGTTCCGGAACACCGGTAGATTGTGTAAAACTGGCAAGAGACAAGATATTGTACCGCCTCCCTGACATATGCGTCAGTGGGATCAATCATGGCGCCAATCATTCCATCAATGTGATCTATTCCGGCACGATGAGTGCCGCCATGGAAGCAGCCATAGAAGGAATTTCTTCAATTGGTTTTTCTTTGCTGGATTATACTTTTGATGCTGACTTTTCGCTGGCCAAGAAAATAGCTTTTCAATTGACTAAAAAATTATTGGACAACCCGGAAAGAAACGGCACCTTGCTCAACGTTAACATTCCGAAGATCGAAGAGAAAAACTTCAAAGGGATACGTATTTGCAGACAAGCCCGGGGAAAATGGGTAGAAAAGTTCGATGAAAGAAAAGACCCACGGGGAAGAACTTATTTCTGGCTTACCGGTGGGTTTCACAGCCAGGAAATAGAACGGGATACGGATGTTTGGGCGCTCAAAAATAACTATGCTTCTATTGTTCCTGTTCAATACGACTTAACTGATTATCCATTGAAAAAGAAACTGGAAAAGCGTTGGAAGCTAAATAATTGAATTAAATAGTTTAACCGATCCTTTTCTGATAACAGCAAGTAAATCATGCGATACTACATTATAGCAGGCGAAGCATCCGGTGATCTGCACGGTAGCAATCTTATCAACGCCCTGCACCATAAGGATCCAAACGCGGAAATCCGTTGCTGGGGAGGAGAGCTTATGCAACAAGCGGGGGCGACGCTTGTAAAGCATTATAAGGAGCTGGCTTTCATGGGATTTGTCGAAGTAGTCGCCCATTTGGGCACCATTATAAAGAATATTTCGTTTTGCAAAAAAGATATTACCGCCTTTCGTGCGGATGCGCTTATTTTGATAGATTATCCCGGCTTTAACTTGCGTATTGCTGAATGGGCCCATACAGAAAAACTTAAAGTCATCTATTACATTTCTCCGCAAATATGGGCCTGGAAAGAAAATAGGGTGAATAAAATTCGCCGTTGTGTAGATAAGATGATCGTTATTCTTCCTTTTGAAGAAGCATTTTACAAAAAATGGGATTTTAAAGTCCATTATGTCGGACATCCACTGGTAGACGTCATTGAAAAGGCCAGGCAAAAGGGTCCGGGCAGTTCCATTGCTTCGGAAAAAATAATTGCCTTGTTGCCGGGAAGCAGAAAACAGGAGATCCAGAAAAAATTGCCCGTTATGCTGAAGATGACGCGACATTTCCCAGAATATGCTTTTGTCATTGCGCGGGCTCCTCAACAAGATGATGAACTGTATGAAGCTATTGTTTCAGCCTATTCAAAAGAAAATAAAAAAATCCTCAGTGTAAAGAACAGAACCTATGAGTTGTTACAACAAGCGGAGGCTGCACTCGTAACCTCCGGCACGGCTACTTTGGAAACTGCACTTTTTAGCGTGCCGCAAATTGTCTGCTATACTGCGAATCCGGTGTCCTATCTTTTGGCTAAAAAACTCGTAAAAATAAAGTATATTTCGCTGGTCAACCTTATCCTTGATAAAGAGGCGGTACCTGAACTAATACAGGGAAATCTGAATGAAAGACGGCTTCAAAAAGAACTGACCGGCATACTTTACGGAAAAAAAAGACAACGACAATTGGCAGATTATAAAGTCTTACAGGATATGCTTAATGAGGGAAATGCTTCGGAGAAGGCCGCTGAAATAGTTTTCAATTCAATTCTCAAACATTAAGGCAAGCTCCTAAACAAGGTATACCGCAGCAAGATCTCAATTAAAAATAGTGCTAAGGCTGCCAATACATATGGATAAAACCATTCCGCGTAGCGTTTATATGTGGTCACTTTCACTTTGGTTTTTTCCATTTGATCAATCTGATTATAAATTTCTCGCAAGGATTGATTATTTGTAGCTCGAAAATATTGGCCGCCAGTTTCCGACGCGATCTGTTTCATTAAGTTCTCATCTATCTGCACTTTCATTTGTTGTATTTGTACACCACCTCCCGGCATTGGTACGGGATAAGGCGCCATGCCCATAGAACCTACACCGATTGTATAAACCTTAATGTGATAGAGTTTAGCTATATCTAAAGCAGTCTGCGGGTCAATCAAACCGGTATTGTTTACACCGTCTGTAAGCAGGATAATCACTTTACTTTTCGCTTTACTGTCCCGTAGCCGGTCTACACTGGTGGCTAGCCCCATGCCGATAGCCGTTCCATCTTCCAGTGAACCGCTTTTAACCTTCTCCACTTGGTTAATCAAAACAGCATGATCAGTGGTTATCGGACATTGAGTAAAGCTTTCTCCCGCAAAGACAACCAGTCCGATGCGATCTGAAGGCCTATCTTCGATAAATTCTTTGGCCATTTCCTTTGCTGCTTCCAGACGATTAGGGGTAAAGTCCCTTGCAAGCATGCTTCCGCTTATATCCAAACAAAGGACAATATCAATTCCTTCACTGTTAATGTTTTCGGTCACACTTGCAGTCCTTGGCCGGGCCAGCGCTACGATCAATAAAGCAACGGCCAGCAGACGCAACACCAACAAGAGCGGCCTTAGCCTCGACTTCCAGGAAACCGGCAGTTTGCGGATACCTGCTAGGGAGGATACCTGAAAGGAAGCTTTTTGTTTTTTGTGCTTTTTGGTGTACCAGAAAATCAATACAGGTATGAGCAACAACAACCAAAATAAGGCCGGATTGGCGAAAGTGATATTTTCAAAATCTAAGAATTGCAAAATGATCTGTTGTGTTTATTTCTCTGGTTTATTTTCTTCTTTTTCCGGTTGCGGTTTTGTCCATTCGACAAAACCTTTAGCCTTTTCCATACAGGTTTCATGCTCTTTCTCTGAAGGCTGTAATTTTGCAAACTTGGCGAGATCCGCCATTTGCAAGATATATTGCAATTGATCCCGTTGTTGATTAAGGCGGGTTACCGGTCGGATTTTATCCAAAAGTTCATCTGAGGTTTGCTCCAACGCATTGATTTGATATTGCCTTTGGATATACAGCCTCAGGATATCTGTCAGACGTGAATAATATTCTTTAATCTCTCCGCCTTGCCACAATTTTTCCTTTTCCAAGGCTTTCAGACTTCTCACAGCCTGGTCGTAAGGAGGTTCTTGCGGTGCAAGTTTTTCTTTCAGCGGCTTTTTTTTCTTTTTATAGAAAAAGACAAAAAACAAGATAACAAGCAATACGATTAATCCCGCTAAAAGATAAGGCCAGTAATCAAAAAGATTAAAAGGAACCGTTCTGATCTCTTTGATAGGTTTAAATGGTTTAGTGGTATCTACCGGCACCGACTGAATGAGGACAGGAAACGAGTCTGTTTTTAATTCCTTTGAAAAGGAAGAGTCTTTGACAGATCTCATGTGAAACTGAAAGGCAGGAACATACCAACGCCCGGAGTCAAATCCGGTAAGGGTATATTTTTGTTGGTAAATAACCTGGCCATTGCTTTTATTGGTATCGATAGAAGAACGGCTGACCACCATTAAATGGTTAAAGGTATCGGGAACGGCAGCCCATATAATGTCCGAATTCCCTGAATCCGAAATGGCCTGCAGAACCAAATGAAACTGTTCGCCTATCTTTATTTCTCCCGTGTCAATAGCAGCACGTACGCTCACTCCACTATTGGAAGTTTGTGCATGGCTTTGTATAAAAGCCGCCGTCAACAAAAGGAGGAAGCTAATCTTGTATAATCCGCTTTTGTAAATCCAGAAATCATATTGTAATAAAGTGATCTTCATGTCGTTTCTAAAAAAGCTCAATTTCTTTTCTTAAAGAAACCCTGTAATACCTTTACATAATTCTCCCCCGTGTGCATGCTCAATAATTCTGCTCCACTTTTCATAAAGGCGTTTTTACTGTATTCCCGATGGGCATTAAATTGTTTGTTGTAATATTCCCTTACTGCGCGATTGGTTGTATCTACCCATTGTTCTTGCAAGGTTTCAGCATCCATCATCTTGATCATGCCCACATTGGGCAAATCTTTATCCCGCTGATCATAGACGTGCAACCCGACCAGGTCATGCCTCCTGGATGCCAGCGTGAGCGCATCTTCGTAACCGGTTGTTAGAAAATCGGAAGCGAGAAAAACAATAGAGCGTTTTTTATTGGCATTGGTAAAAAAGCGCAACGCGGTGCCTATATCAGTACCATCGCCTTTGGGCTCCACGGACAGTAATTCCCGTATGATCAAAAGGATGTGTGACTTGCCCTTTTTAGGAGGAATGTATTTTTCTATTCTGTTGCTGAAGAAAATCACCCCCACTTTGTCGTTGTTATTGATGGCCGAAAAAGCAAGAACGGCACAAATTTCGGTGATGAGATCCTTTTTTCGTTGTTCCTGCGTACCGAATAACGCGCTTCTGCTCACATCCACCAACAGCATCACACTCAGTTCCCGCTCTTCTTCAAATACTTTTATAAACGGATGAGAAAACCGTGCCGTTACATTCCAGTCAATCGCTCGTATATCATCACCGTATTGATATTCGCGAACTTCACTGAAATTCATTCCCCGGCCCTTAAAAGCAGTATGATATTCACCGGAAAAAATATGGTTGCTTAATCCCTTAGTTTTTATTTCGATCCGGCGAACCTTTTTTAGCAGTTCTGTCGTATCCATAACTTAAGGCACTTCCACCATGTTTAGTATTTCACTGATAATATTTTCAGCGGTAATATTTTCAGCTTCCGCCTCATAAGTGAGCCCTACCCTGTGTCTCATCACATCGAAGCAAATACTGCGGATATCTTCCGGAATAACATAGCCTCGCCTCTTTGTAAAAGCATATGCCTTAGCGGCCAGAGCTAAGTTGATGCTGGCACGGGGAGATCCGCCGTATGAAATCAAGTGCTTAAGCTTGTTAAGTTTATAATCTTCCGGCTTGCGGGTGGCAAATACGATATCAATTATATACCGCTCTACCTTTTCATCCATATAAACTTCACGAACCAGACTTCTTGCCTGTAAGATATCTTCCGGGCGGATTACCTGCTGTATAGGCTGGAACCCTTTGGGGTTCAGGTTCTCCCGAATAATCAGCTTTTCTTCTTCTTTATTGGGATAACCAATGACTACTTTCAGCATAAAACGGTCCACCTGCGCTTCGGGAAGCTGATACGTGCCTTCCTGTTCGATCGGATTCTGGGTAGCCAGCACAAGAAAAGGTTCTTCCAGCTTGAATGTTTCATCTCCAATCGTCACCTGCCTTTCCTGCATGGCTTCCAGTAATGCACTTTGTACTTTAGCAGGGGCCCTGTTTATTTCATCAGCCAGAATAAAGTTGGCGAAAATGGGGCCTTTCCGCACGTCAAATTCATTTTTTTGCTGATTATAGATCATCGTACCAATCACATCAGCAGGTAAAAGGTCCGGTGTAAACTGTATACGGCTGAACCGTGCATTAACTGCAGCGGACAGCGACTTGATCGCTAAGGTTTTGGCCAGCCCCGGTACACCTTCTAACAGAACATGTCCCTGAGATAACAACCCGATGATCAACCGGTCAGTCATATATTTCTGACCAACTATTACTTTTCCCAACTCTAAATTTAAAAGATCAATAAAAGAACTGGCTTCATGAATTTTTTCATTGAGCACTTTGATGTCCGAAGCGATTGTTTCCATGCTTACTTGATGTTATTTTAATGTGCTAAATTATAAAATATTAAATTAATGTGGCTTTCATCGTTTCAAAGCTGCTGTTAAATGGGTGTTAAAAACAATTTTGACAAAATAAATAGCAAAGGGCCTTATCGGAAACACCATAGCGGCCATGGGCCCTTTGGCCTGCGGACGGAAAAATCACATTAAGGCATTAAGTCAAAAAATCTTTTTTTTGCAGTTCTCTTAGTACCTTTGTGGCTTCCGAATATGGATGAACAACAAGAACAAAAGTGGGAGACTGTTAATAGAATACTGGAGGAACGATTTGGTAAGGTGCCAGACATGGAAGGCATTTTATTTTTAATAGGCGTTCAGGAATTGAATTCAGCACAGTATTCTTTCACAAAGGAGCAAAAAGAAGACCTGATGCATATTGCGATATGTACTTTATTGAGTAGTGCGGGTTATTATTCTTTTGATCACTATGATGAGGACGGTTGGCCTCATTTCAAGGAACTGAAAGCTCCGCCGGCGATGAATTCGGAAGCACAGGAGGATTTTCTGAAAGTGTACGTCATTCGTTACTTTGAAAAAGCAGGACTATTAAACATTGATTCTTCTTCAAATCAATAATCCATCTTTCTTAGATGGCCGTGATGTCATCGTGTTCCTTCTCATTGGTTTAATCGTAGGATTCCTATCGGGTTTGTTAGGTAAAGGAGGCAGCGCTATTAGCACACCGGCCTTACAAATATTTGCGGGGGTTTCCCCCTTTCTGGCCCTGGCTTCTCCCCTGCCATCAAGCCTGAGCAATTCGCTTTCGGGAAGCTTAGCCTACAAAAAGGAAAAACTACTAAACCGTCGTGTGATTCTTATTTGTGTCCTGCTGGGTGTTCCGGCCACAATAGGCGGTTCTCTCTTGAGTCCTTTGGTTGGGGGCGAAATGCTGATGTTCTTAACAGCGCTGTTTGTATGTGGATTAGGGATATCATTTGTCTTACCCTATTTCATCAGGTATTCCAAAAAAGCAGTCCTGCAGAAGACAATACAGCCCGATACCTGGAAGATTGTTATTATCGCTATAGTGGTCGGGGGGCTTTCCGGGTTGCTCGCCAATGGAGGCGGTGTCTTATTCGCACCTTTATTTATCCGTTGGCTTCGTCTCCCTACTAAACAGGCGTTGGCTTCCTCTATGCTCATCGCCGGGGGATTAGCCATACCAGGTACAATCACACACTGGATTTTGGGGCACATCGACTGGTGGATTGTATTATGGTTGTCCCTGAGCTCCATTCCCAGTGCTTATCTGGGCGCAAAAGTCGCCATAAAGCTAAAAAATGAAACGCTGGAATTGATCTTCGGCCTGATGCTGTGTGTGTTCGGACTCTATGATATTTATTTTATATTATTGTAATTTTTACTCAGGAAGCTTTACACGTGTAGGCGTATCCGTTCCATTAATGATGCTTTGGGAACTTAAGGCAATTGCGCGGATAATCCGGGTCATGTTCTCCAAATCCAGTGTCTTAATTTCATCACTTACTTTATGATAATGAAGCTCTTTATCCATTTTAGCGGTAGATATTGTATGGGCGGGTACCCCCAGGCGCGCCAAGGTGGCATTATCCGAGCGGTAAAAAAGCTGCTGTTTCGGATATGGATCGGGATAGAAAGTAAATTGGCTGTTTTTCAGGTTGCGTTGCAAAATTGCTCCAAAATCAGAATAGGCATATCCGGTAATATAAGCTGAATTGGCGCCCCACTTGGAATGGGTGCCAATCATTTCGATATTGAACATGGCCACTACTTTATCCGGATCAAGCTGACGGGAAAAATAATGAGACCCATATCCGCCTTCTTCTTCTCCAGTAAAGGTAACAAATACAAGACTGCGCTGGTTTTCTCCTTTTTGGCTAAAATACTTAGCCAGGGCAATTACAGCGGTTGTGCCGGAAGCATCATCATTAGCACCATTGTAGATCTGGTCTCCTTCAAGTGTGCTGTCCACGCCTAAATGATCGTAATGGGCCGAAAAGACCACATACTCTTCCGGCCTGCTAGCTCCGGGGAGATAACCAAGTACGTTGGCTGTTTTTTTATGCTGCAGATGGTTTTTAATCTGAATGTCGAAATCCTTTGTGAAGTGATCGGCTAAAATAAACAGGACGGTTGACGCGCCTTTAAAACTTAACTTCGCCGATAAATACCGCTGTAGGGCAGAAAAGGATGTTTTTAGATCCGATTGTATCCATACAAGCGCATCTTCGTCGGAATTAAGGTAAGTGCGTATTTTTTGTTGAAAATCAGCCTGTGTCTTGATGGAATCTATTTGGATGGTGTCTCGGCTGGTCCAGTGAATGGTTTTCCTGGAAGAAATTTCAATCAGTTTATCCGACGACAGTTTTTCTCCTCCCCACGCTATGGAAACGGTCTCCGGCCGGACACTGATCATTGCAAAATGTTGCAAATAGCTATTGAGGGCTGGCCATTTTTTTAATCCCGCCTCTTTGAAACAACCGGCAATAAACCCAGCTGCCTTCCGGATCCCGGGGGTAAAAGTACGCCTCCCTTGCATGCTATCACTTGACAAGATGGTCTCCATTTGCCGGATCTGCTTTTCATTGAATACTGTTCCGGCATGCTGTGCAATTACGGGATTTGTCAAAAATACAACGGCTATAAGTGCAAGTAGACCCTTTTTCATCGCTCTGATTTGAGGTAACATGAGCACAATGATACAGCATTTAGTAAAATATTGGCTTTATTCCTTAAAAAATTTATTTTGAGGGAATCTCATTCTTTTATTATAGGTTTTTAAATTATCTTTGCGCAAAATTTTGACAACCGTATTTCATCACATTAAATAAACGTGTTCCTATGCCTAATACAGGTAAGATTAAGCAAATTATCGGTCCGGTCGTGGACGTCTATTTTGAGGAAGAAAATGCTCTTCCAGAGATTTTTAATGCCCTTGAAATTACCCGTGAAAATGGGGAGAAGCTTGTTTTAGAGGCACAGCAGCATTTAGGCGAGGATAGTGTACGCTGCATTGCAATGGATTCGACAGACGGACTGGTTCGTGGTATGAAAGTGGAAGACAAGGGTACACCGATCAAGATGCCGGTAGGCGACAGCATTAAAGGCCGTTTGTTTAATGTAGTCGGTGAAACAATAGATGGGCTGAAATCCATTTCCAACGAAGAGGGTTATTCCATTCACCGTAAGGCGCCTGCTTTTGAAGAGCTGGCTGTTGAATCAGAAGTTCTTTTTACCGGTATTAAGGTAATTGACCTGATTGAACCCTATGCAAAAGGGGGGAAAATCGGGTTATTTGGTGGCGCTGGTGTGGGTAAAACAGTATTGATTCAAGAACTGATTAACAATATTGCCAAGGCTTATTCTGGCCTCTCTGTATTTGCAGGTGTTGGCGAACGTACCCGCGAGGGAAATGACCTGTTGCGGGAAATGATCGAGGCCGGCATTATAAAATATGGTGATGACTTCATTCATTCTATGGAAGAAGGCGGATGGGATCTTTCCAGAGTAAATATTGAGGAACTAAAGGATTCAAAAGCTACATTCGTATTCGGACAGATGAACGAACCCCCCGGTGCCCGTGCCCGTGTGGCTTTGAGCGGATTGACTGTCGCCGAATATTTCCGCGACGGTGACGGTTCTGCTGCCGGCGGCCGTGACATCTTGTTTTTCGTCGACAACATCTTCCGTTTCACACAGGCGGGTTCCGAGGTATCTGCCCTACTGGGTCGCATGCCTTCAGCTGTAGGTTATCAACCTACTCTGGCAACGGAGATGGGGCTGATGCAGGAAAGAATTACTTCTACTAAAAACGGTTCTATTACCTCTGTACAGGCAGTTTATGTACCTGCGGATGACCTTACCGACCCTGCCCCGGCTACTACCTTTGCGCATTTGGATGCAACAACGGTATTGAGCCGTAAGATCGCCGATCTTGGTATTTATCCGGCAGTGGACCCCTTGGATTCCACTTCCCGTATTCTGACGGCTTCCATCGTGGGCGATGCACATTACAAATGCGCACAAAGAGTTAAGCAAATTCTGCAGCGTTACAAGGAATTACAGGATATTATCGCTATTCTGGGGCTGGATGAATTAAGTGAGGAAGACAAACAGGTGGTTTCCCGTGCCCGTCGTGTTCAGCGGTTCCTTTCGCAGCCGTTCCATGTAGCTGAACAGTTTACCGGACTACAGGGGGTGCTGGTGCCCATTGAAGAAACCATTCGCGGCTTCAATATGATTATGGATGGAGAAGTGGATGAATACCCGGAAGCAGCTTTCAACCTGGTGGGTACTATCGACGATGCTATTGAAAAAGGAAAAAAATTACTTGATCAGGCGGCTAAAAGCTAATTATTATGAGCATGCAACTGGAAATATACACTCCCGTCAGAAAAGTCTTCCGAGGGGAGGTCGAAGGAATCCAATTACCGGGGCTGGACGGACTTTTTGAGATATTTTCTCACCATGCTTCCCTGGTAGCCGCGCTAGCTCCGGGGAAAATGAAAGTCATTGATAAAAACAGCACTACTTATTATAATATTAAAAGTGGCTTTGTCGAAATGCTTAATAACCAGGCCACTGTATTAGTGGAGGGAGCTGTCCCTACTCCTTCAGCGGATTAATTTAAGGAAGGGTCGATGGGATAATTTATCATCATAGCATATTCCTGCCCCATGCTTTTTAAGCATTTTTCCCAGATATGTTCTTCTTTGCCTGAAAACAGCAATCGCTTCCGGCTTCTGGAAACAATCCAGGAATCTTCTTTTTGTTCATTGATAAGCTGACCGGCGCTCCAGCCCGAATAACCAATAAAAAACTTGATGCGCTTTTCATCAATTTGCCCGTTATTCATTAAAGCGGTCATTTGTTCAAAATTACCCCCCAGGCATATTCCTTCTTTAATGCGCAGTCCGCCATCGATGAGATCGGGATATTGATGTATAAAATGGATGGTATCAAGTTGAACAGGTCCACCTACGTAGACCTTTATGGTTTTATTAAATGTATCGGGCAACAATTCATTTAGAGAGTGCAGGAACAGTCTGTTAATTATAAATCCGAAACTTCCCTCTTCAGAATGGTCGCACAAGAAAATCACCGATCGGGAAAAATGAGGATCTTTCAGGAACGGGCTGGCTATTAGTGTTTTCCCCGGGCCGGGCACGGCCTCTTCACTTCTTTTGGTATGTATATCTTTGCTACTCACTATTCAAACGTACATTAAAATTTTCACACAAAGAATATATGACAATGGAGCGACAAGGCGACCTTTATGTTGAACCAAAAAAATACTCCTGTCACAGCCATTTTCATTTGAAGTAAAGATACAAAAAGCATGTGGAATAGACATGCATAAAGACAAATATTAAATCCTGCTATCTGGGAGTTGGTCACCATGCCGTTATCCAGGATTTTAGAACTACGACTATGCAGATCAGCAAGTTATGTGATGACATTGACGATCGTGGCATCAAGGAGGCTATTATAGAAAGCCGGCCTCCTGCGGGTCAAACAAATTCCGGGGAAAAAGACCGCCACCTCTGACAGCCAGGGGTCAGGTAGCTGCCCGATGAATGGGCTGGTCAGCGGTAGTTTTATCCCAACGACTGCTTTGCGGTAATTTAGGCAACTAAGCTGCCAGCGTTGTCGCTATACTGGCAGCTAAACAATCGTATTTTGAGGTATTGAAGACCGGCAACTTTAAACTGAGAAGTTCCCGTCAAATATTAATACCAAATCAGCGCGAAATATTGTAGCGGCTATTGCAGCGGGGTTATGGTATTGAAATCCTTCTATTTAGACCGTACGGCAAAATAAAGTAGAAATACTGCCCGAATAGGCACTTGCAAGACTGAGATTATTCAGACAAACAGGCCTGCCTGCCTGAACAAACTATACCTGCCAGCATATTTCAAGTACCAGGATATTTTGGTCGATATCTTCGTCTGTCAAACTACCTGAATTGGGAAGTAAAACAAGAAATTGCCGCTAAAGCACGAAGGAAAAATTTTATTTTTTTCTTTTCCTGCTCGACGAGACTGTTTATCTTATTTACAGGTGGAATATAGTAATCATATTACATTTCCCGTTAAAAGATAGTTAAATCTCCACTTCTTTTTACCCGAAAATCAGTCCTGATGCAATGGTAAGTTTATCTTTGTAGAAATGAAAAAGATTTTTCCATGGGTGGTCGTTTTGCTCAGTTTTTCGCTGATAGGCATCATCTTTATTCAATATAACTGGATAAAAAATGCTGTAAACCTGCGGGAAAAACAGTATGAAAAACGGATGGTAGTCGCGTTGGATAATATCCGCAGTGAAATTGTAAACAATGAACACCTTCCCAATCGGAATTCTTCTGATCCGCTGAGTTCCCAGAACCATCCCTGGCAAACTATTTTCAGAGGCTTTTCACCTAGTTCGATCATTCCCGTTCATATACGGTATTCGGGTAGTGAAATTCAATCTATTATAAAAAGAAACCTGAAGGCTCAGGGGTTCGATGTACCTTTTGAATACGCTGTATTGAGTATTTATCCTTACAATGTAGCACAGTTAGAGCTTTACTCCGATCATTATTTTGTTGCTTTCAGAGATTCAGCCAGCCACAAACAGTTTAAAACACCATTGGTATCCAGCCAATCGGGTGTAAGTGGAATGATGAATACCAGTTTTGAAATGCTCAACATTATCGTGCCTACCGACAATTATATTATAACAATTTTACATTCCTTAAAGTGGATTATCGGAGGTTCCGTACTTTTTACCTTGATTCTCATCACAGCGTTCGCTTTAACTATTTTTGTCATGTTACGACAAAAAAAATTATCTGCGATCAAATCTGACTTCATCAATAACATGACTCATGAGTTCAAAACTCCTTTAGCTACTATTTCTCTTGCAGTAGACGCAATTGGTAATGACAAAGTTTTCAATAAAAAAGAAAAGATCCATTATTTTGCAGGGATTATAAAGGCAGAAAACAAACGAATGCTTAAACAGGTCGAAACGATTCTCCAGTCTGCCCTGTTAGAAAGAGAAGAGATCAAGCTAGACTTGCAAAAGATAGATGCTCATGAAGTCATCAGCAAGGCAGTGCATAATATGGAATTGCAAATGAAGAGCAAAAGTGGACGTATAGAAACAGAACTGCACGCCGAAAACGCAAACCTCAGAGTAGATGAAGTTCATTTCTCCAATATCATCTCAAACCTGCTAGATAACGCGATCAAGTATGCTAAAGAGGATCCCGTCGTTCGTGTAGAAACTTTTAACCATAAAAAGAATCTGGTCATTGCTATATCGGACAATGGTATTGGAATGAATAAAGAAACACAGGCCCGTATTTTTGAAAAATTTTATCGCGCACATACGGGGAACCTCCATGATGTTAAAGGGTTTGGACTTGGACTTGCTTATGTTAAAAAGATTGTTGATGAACACAAAGGCAAAATAAAAGTAGAAAGCACCCTCGGAAAGGGAAGTAAATTTGAAATTGAAATCCCGGTGGAGGAGACGGAATTTCCTGAATAACCTATGAAAAAGAAATTACGTAAGATTATTTACCCCATCCTGTTGCTTTTTACCTTATACATTATTGCAGGACTCATCCTGGCCAGACGGCAGGATATGATTATTTTTAAGCCTGCTAAACTAGACAGCAGTTATGCTGTTAAAACGAAGTGGGCGCATAAAACATTTTATATTCCTGTAAGCGAAACGTCCACATTAAATATCCTGTATCTTTATGTAGATTCGGCTAAAGGGCAAGTCCTTTACTTCCCGGAAAACTCCGGTAACCTCAGCACTCATCTTCGTCATTTATCCTTTTTTCTTGAACGGGGTTACAATGTTTTTATTCCCGATTATCCGGGTTATGGAAAAAGTACCGGGAAACCCACCGAGCAGTCCCTCAATAAAACAGGACAAATAGTCTATCAACTGGCCACAACATATATGGATGCCGACAGCACACTTCTCTATGGAAAAGGATTGGGGGGCGCTGTTGCCGCTTATCTGGCCTCCAGATACAATGGCCAGGCATTGATCTTAGTCAGCCCGTTTTACAGCCTCTACGCGATGGCAAGCCGTTATTTCCCGATCTATCCGGTTAAAAAATACTTGCATTATGACTTTCCGGTGTATCATTATATCCAGCGTACGTTTATGCCTATTGTCTTATTTCATGGTAAAGAGGATGGGGTTATTCCCTTTTCTCAAGCTGAAAAACTGTCACGTCAATTGGCTGAAAAGGACCGCTTTGTTCCCCTGCCGCATGCTTCGCATGAAAGCGTTATACAACAGCCGCTATATCATAAAGTGATGGATTCGCTGTTACGGCGAAAATAAAAGAAGGGGTTATGGAGAGTGATATTGATCACATTCATGTCCCAATTCGTTATATTCCACGTCTTTCTCATGTCTCAAATTGTTCGCAGATTAAAACAAGAATCCACTCGTCAGTTATGGTTATGCATCACACTACTTTACGTCAGTAGTATTGATTATTGGTATCGCAAATTATTATGGTCAGATGGTTTCTTCGTTTGCTCAATAGGGGAAGCATTACCAGAAACAATACGTCAATATATTCTTTCGCAAGGTTAGTCGCTTACATCCCATTTTCACTAAAGTGAGGGATGGGATTTACGCTCTGTTTTATAAAGCCAGGGAAAGAATATTACATCCGTCGCAACACAATGGGAGTTATGGTGGCCCGCCCAAAGCTTGAATTAATAAATAATGAGAAGGGTAAGATAGAATACGAAACACTGAAACGCTACAAGCGTTATTTACGTCAGCAAATGCGGGAACAAAGACGCGAACAACGACGTAAAGAGAAAAGGAATAAAAAATGAAAATTATATATCCACTTATTTTCACGCTCCTCCTTTCCATAGCAGCTAACGGACAAGATAGGATTATTACATTAAATGGTGATACGGTTGTATGTAAAATCACCCGGGAGACGAAAGGTAAAGTCTATTTTACTTTCTTTCATGAGAACGAGCTTAGAAACACTTTTCTTTTCCGTGACCAGATCAAAAAGTATTCGAAAGGAACTGCTCCGAAAATAGTCTATCCGGAAGGCTATGAAGAAATGATCCAGCCTGCTGTAGATGACCCACCCCATTTATGGGTGGGACTAGGAATTGGTATGGACTATGTCGGCCGTGGCACACAGGTCGAGTTTAAATGGGGAAGATCTCCTTTTAGCCTATTTGTCGGCACATAGGCTAATTTTGTCCAAAAGGGTTTCAATGGGGGTATAGCAGCAGAATTTTTACCCAAAAAGTGCTCACCCCCATAGTCAAAGTAATGTATGGTTACAACGTTATTAAATTCAAAGATGCTAAAAATCTTTCCAAAGTTTACTATGGTTTTACTCCGTGAGCCAGTGTACAATATAGTAACGGAAAAATTGAATTGAATACGAATTGATGTTGTTCGTCCCTGTTCGAAACAATGAATTTCATCAAGATTATCAAGGGTTTAAAGATGCAGGAGTAGAATTTAATCCTAACGTTCTACCTGTTGCATTTAGCATAAGAATGAAGTTTGGAATCGGCGACTAGCCCCTATGCTGTTATCACGTCTTTCAGCATTGCTCCCGCACTATTTACATTGAATTGATGAGGCATCCCCAGTCTTAAAGTGAAATTGTTATATTGATGCCCGGCAGGGAAGCCAAAACAAATCGGATAGTCATATTCTTTGACTTTATCGTAGATGATTTCGTATGCCGTTTGCCCAAATGGGATTTCATCTTCTTTCATCCTGGTAAAACCACCAATAACCAGTCCTTTTAATGCGGAAAGCTTTCCACTTCTTTTCAGGGTCCACATTTTACTATCTATTTTGTACAGGTATTCATGAACATCCTCCAAAAACAGAATTTTCCCTTCCATATCCAGATCAGCGTTGGAACACACCATTTCCGCCAGTAAGGATAGATTACCTCCAACCAATATTCCCTCACACCGCCCATACCGATTAAGGGGATGTGGACTTGTATCATAAATTAAAGGTGATCCTCTGAAGGCCTGTTGTATTGTGGCTGCAGAACGATCCCTTGTACCATATTTCAAATCAATGCACATTTCGCAATGCATGGTAGGGATACGCAGTTGGCTTTGAACAAAAGAATGGATAACGGTGATATCACTGTAGCCACAAAGCCATTTTGGGCTTTTATTAAAGGTACTGAAATCGATACGATCTATGATCCTGACGGTCCCATATCCACCCCTGCCGAAAAGAACTAAATTAACAGCCGGATCATCCAACATGTCTTGCAGGTCGTTGGCTCTTTCTTCATCTGTTCCTGCGAATTGATAATATTGATCATCGATACTCCTGCCAATTTTGACCCCATATCCCCAGCGCTGCAAGGCCGCTATAGCCGGCTGCGCATCTTCCAAACAAAAATACCCCGCCGGGCAGGTAATGCCAACCGTGTCTCCTGGCTTTAAGTGGGGTGGTATCTTTGAAGGCGCATCAATCATAATATTAGCGAAAAAAGGGACTAACTAATTTTATAAAATCAGAAGGTTATTTCTTTTAAGCTACATTCACTTCCAACATGTAACGCATAAGCCGCTCCTTCTTTCAAAGCATAGTTTTCCTTCTGGTGACCCACCGGAAAGTCAAATGCTACCGGATAATCGTATGTTTTTACTTTATCATAAATCAATTCCCATTCCCTTTGTCCGAAAGGTTCATCCGTATCCTTTACTGCTGTAAAACTACCAACAATAAGTCCGGCAAGTCCGTCCAGCCAACCAGCTCTTTTTAGTGTTAACATCATCCGATCAATGTTATACCTGTATTCTCCTGTATCTTCAATAAAAAGGATCTTACCGTCCATAGACGGTTGTGAATTCGAACCACATATAGCTGCCAATAAGCAAAGGTTCCCCCCCACCAGCAACCCGCGAGCATTCCCCTGCCTGTTTTGTTCGCGCCCTTCAAAAGTATAAGCAAGCGGTTTACCCGCTAGCGCGTTCCGAAGGCTGCGAACATATATATCTTGATGACTCTCCGGTGTAATTCCACTACACATGAGCGAATGAATAGTTTGTATTTGAAAATTTTTTAAAATATGTATGTGTAATGCGGTAATGTCACTATACCCGCATAACCATTTTGGGCACTTTACAAACTCAGAGAAGTCCACCTCGTCGAGTATCCGCAATACGCCATACCCGCCCCGGCCAAATACAATAGCCTGCATTTTCCCATCATCCAACATTTCCTGCAATTCATCCCGTCGTACGTTGTCCGGTGCGGAAAAGTTATGATAATGGCCTTCTAACGTCTTTCCCGTTTTCACTTTATATCCCCATGCCCGTAACACATCACAACTATAGGCGGCGGCCTCCGCCTCTATTTTACTTGCCGGGCAAGTGACTCCTATTAGATCGCCTTTTTTTAGATATGGAGGGGCGATAGCAGCTTGATTCCTGATCCAATCGTCACGTTTTGCTTGCATATATGATTAATAACCTTTTTCTGAAAAGCAAAGTACACCAATTTATGCATAAAAACACGATTGTACATCAAAAACAAGTCAATAGTGATATGCCGGACCGGTCGTTTTTATGAGGCTCAAATGCTTCCAGGACTATATCTAAGGTAAGATTAAAATAGTCTACGGCCTTAGCTAAATGTTCAGTTATCCCATCGCTTATTTTAATATTTTCCTGCTGATCACCACACGCTGAATTTCACTGGTACCTTCGTAGATCTGGGTAATCTTCGCATCACGCATCATTCTTTCTACATGATATTCCTTGACGTAGCCGTACCCGCCATGTATCTGAACAGCCTCTGTAGTAACCCACATTGCTGTTTCTGCCGCAAACAGTTTAGCTATAGAACTGCTTAGGCTGTAGTCCATGCCGATATCCTTTTGCCAGGCTGCTTTCCAAACCAGTAAACGCGCAGCATCTATCTTGGTGGCCATATCAGCAAGCTTAAATTGAATGGCCTGTAGGCTGCTGATTTCTTTTCCGAATGCTTTTCTTTCTTTGGAGTAATTCAGCGCGCGTTCATAAGCTCCTGCGGCAATTCCTAGCGCCTGTGCAGCGATCCCGATCCTTCCCCCTTCTAGCGTTTTCATGGCAAATGTAAAGCCAAAACCATCATCTCCAACACGGTTTTCTTTAGGAACTTTTACATCCTGAAACATAATACTATGCGTATCACTCGCACGAATACCCATCTTATTTTCCTTTGGCCCCACCGTGACACCTGGCCAGGATTTTTCAACAATGAAAGTGTTGATACCATGACTTTTTTTATCTGGATGAGTTTGCGCCATCACCAGATAAACGGAGGCAGAGCCACCGTTTGTAATCCAGTTTTTTGTACCATTCAATAGATAATATGTCCCTTTATCTTCAGCTACCGTATGTTGCGAGGTCGCATCAGATCCCGCTTCCGGTTCGCTTAACAGAAAAGCTCCCAATGTATTTCCTGCAGCAAGATCCGGTAAATATTTATTTTTTTGTTCTTCCGTACCATATTCTTGGATGCCCCAGCAAACCAATGAATTATTTACGCTCATGCATACCGCTGTTGAAGCATCGATCTTGGCAATTTCTTCCATTGCCAGAACATAAGACATCATGTCTAGATTTGCACCACCATATTGTTCTTTTACCATTAACCCCATAAATCCTAATGCACTCAATTTTTGAATCTGTGCTTTAGGGAATTGTTGTTTTTCGTCTCTTTCTATCACCCCTGGCAGCAATTCATTTTCAGCAAATTCCCGGGCAGCCTGACGGATCATTTCTTGCTCTTCAGTCAATTTAAAATTCATACCAGAATTTTTGAATTACAGCCCACAAACCTACTGATTATATAGGTGTTAAAAGGCTTGGTTTAATAATTTCTAAAATATTCATTTAATATTGATGTTTTTTAAATTTTAATTGATGGAAAAGGGGTGTTTTTAAATGAAATTCAATAAATCATTTTCGCATTATCCAAAGGGAAATTCATTTTCAAGCAGGGAATTTTGGGACAACTTTTAAAATGCTTAGGTTTGCTGCCCAGCAAAACCTTTGCATGGTAACGATAAAGATATTAAAGCAAAAATCAGAAATCGGAGCCGGTACCCGAGGCGCCGGTCTAGGCGTGGACGCAATAAAAACGGCAGCGTTCAATAAGCAAAGCACTTTTTTCAGCAACTATGACAGTGAAGCTATTCCTGACAAGAATGAATTGCTTTTCTATCCTGTAAAATACCCACATGCCAGATATATCGAGGGCATTTTGGATATTTACGGTCGGATGAGCAAGACCGTGGCTAATACGCTCGAAAAACAACAGTTTCCGCTCGTCTTATCAGGCGATCACGCTTCTGCCGGCGCAACTATTGCCGGTATAAAAATGGCTTTCCCTGATGCGAAATTGGGCGTTATCTGGATCGATGCGCATGCTGATCTGCACACCCCTTATACTTCTCCATCTGGAAATATGCATGGAATGCCTCTGGCCATTTCTCTGAACGAAGACAATCTCTCCCAAAAAAAGAACGAGTTGAGTGCCGATGTCGTAAACCACTGGGAAGCACTAAAAAACACCGGTAACCTCAGGCCTAAAATATTACCTCAAGATCTCATCATAATAGGGATAAGAGATTATGAAAGGGAAGAAGAAGCGCTAATCAAAGAAAAAGGTATTCACACGTTCACTGCTTCGGATGTGCACAAAAGCGGAGGTAATCATACAGCAAAAGCTTGCCTTTCTTTGCTAAAGAACTGCGATATGATCTATCTGTCTTTTGATGTCGACAGTTTGGACCCTCGTCTTTCTAAAGGCACGGGAACACCGGTGGCCAACGGCCTTCGGAAGAAGGAAGCCTCGGAACTGATTTATGTCTTGCTGGCCCAGAAAAAAGTATGTTGTTTCGAAATTGCCGAAGTCAATCCTACCTTGGATACTGAAAATAAAATGGCCGCAATAGCTTTCGATGTCTTGGCAAGAGGAACAGAAATAATTAAAAACCGGTGAGAAAACTAGCAGGCTACTGCCTTATGCAAGGTTTCTAAAAAATAATCCGCATCAGTCCTAGCCAGATTTAAAGCCGGCAATAAACGAATCGTGGAAGTTCCCGCTGCTCCGGTAAATATTTTGTATTTATATAAAAGGTCTCTCCTCAAATGAGCGAATTCTTCAGGTAAATCAAATCCAATCATCAATCCTTTTCCCCTAACTTCTTTTATAAAAGAACATTTCTTCAATTCATCTCTAAGATAGTGTCCCAACACTGCAGCATGTGAAATTAATTCTTCCTGTTTTATTACCTCTAGAACCGCGATACCAGCAGCGCAGGCCAAATAATTACCACCAAAAGTAGTTCCCAATTGCCCTGACCAGGGTTGGATATCAGGATGAATAAGCACCCCTCCAATAGGAAATCCATTACCCATTCCCTTGGCAGTAGTGATCAGATCGGCTTGTACATCTGTATGCTGATGGGCAAAGAACCTCCCACTTCGGCCGTAACCGGATTGTACTTCATCCAATATAAGACAGGCCTTTACTTGGTTACATTTTTCTCTTAAAAAGCGTAAAAAAGACGCCTCAGGGAACCTAATTCCTCCCACTCCCTGTATGCCTTCAATGATCACGGCAGCCACCGAATCATCTATCGCTTTATCTGCCGCTTCTATGTCGTTCAACGGAAGAAATGCTATCTGGTGTCCCGTATTGAATGGAGACGTAATTTTCGCGTTGTCTGTAACCGCCACAGCACCAGAAGTCCGGCCATGAAAAGCATTTTTAAACGCAATAATTTTTTTTCGACCAGTCGTAAACGAAGCCAGTTTAAGCGCATTTTCATTAGCCTCTGCACCAGAATTACACAAGAAAAGCTGATAATTGCCATACCCGCTTAACTTTCCTAATTTTTCACTCAGCGTGACCTGCAACGTATTGTGGACTGAGTTTGAGTAAAACCCGATCTGATCCAATTGTTCCTTAATCTTCTGTATGTAATGCGGGTGCGTATGACCAATGGAAATAACAGCATGCCCGCCATAAAGATCTAGGTATTTCTCCCCATTTTTATCCCACAGGTAACTGCCTTTGGCCTTTACCGGTTCAATGTTAAACAAGGGATATACGTCGTATAAATTCATTTTGTCTAGCTTATCCTGGAAATTTAAAGATTCATTGTTGAACACGCAAAGCGCAGGGATATTCTTATTGTATTGTCTCTAAAAAACAATGCTTTTGAGCTTTAATCCTGCGGTTTCGTCCAGTCCCATTACTAAATTCATATTTTGAACTGCTTGCCCGGACGCACCTTTTATCAAGTTGTCGTCTACGGAATGTACAACCAGTTTATTGTCTGATTTCTCCAGGTGGATCAGGCATTTATTGGTATTGACGACTTGCTTTATATCAATCATTTTATCGCTAACATGCGTAAACGGATGGCCTGCATAAAAGTCATAATAAAGCTTATAAGCCTCCTCCAGGCTTAAATCACATTCAAGATAGGAAGTGATAAAGATACCTCTGGTAAAGTCGCCGCGCCAGGGAATAAAGTTAAACGGGAAATTAAAACCAGGCTGCAATGCTCTGATGGTTTGTTTGATCTCCTTTTGATGCTGATGGGTTAATGTCTTGTAGGCATTTACATTTCCCTGACGCCAACTATGTTGGGTAGTTTCTCTCAATTTTTGTCCCGCCCCTGTAGAACCTGTAATGCCTGTGGTATGAATCTCCCTAAGTAGACCGGCTTTTGCCAGGGGCAATAATCCCAATTGTATGGCTGTAGCAAAACAACCGGGGTTGGCAATGTCATGCGCTTTTTTTATCTGTTCTCTTTTCCATTCAGGCAATCCATATACAAAAATACGGTTCTGCACACTTTCTCCCAACCGGAAATCCTGGCTTAAATCAATCACATGCACATGGCTGGGCACCTCTTGTTCATTTAACAATTGGCTGGAAGCTCCATGCCCCATGCAAAAAAAGACAACATCTATGTCCCAGTTAAACACCTCGGTAAACTTCATGGAAGTATCTCCTAGCAGGTCAGCATGAACTTCATATAAATAGCGACCCGCGTTACTACGACTATGCACATACGTTAGTTCGACATTCGGATGGTTCATTAAAATTCTTATCATTTCCCCACCGGCATAACCTGCACCACCGATGATCGCTGCTCTTATTTCCTTATTGTTTACCATGTTGTTGTTCTCGTCTTTATGATTCATTTACCTTATGCCATATAACCGATTGATTGGCAAATATTTTTGAAAAGCCGCGAACATCGGCTCCTGTCCATCCCGAATTCATTTCACCATATTTCCCAAAAGCGTTGTTCATCAGATCATGTGTTGATTGAATGCCCTGCACCTGAAAACGATAAGGATACAGGGTAACAAATACTTCGCCGGTAACTTGTTGTTGGGCACTTTCCAAAAAAGCCTCAACATCCCGCATGACAGGATCGAGCACCTGCCCTTCATGCAACCAATTACCATAAAAATTACTTAGTTGATCCTTCCACATCAACTGCCATTTGGTCAACACATGTTTTTCAAGCGCATGATGGGCTTTAATAATAACGATAGGAGCCGCGGCTTCAAAACCTACCCGGCCCTTAATACCAATAATTGTGTCCCCTACATGAACATCGCGGCCAATGCCAAAAGGTCCCGCAATTTCTTGCAGCTGCTGAATAGCTTCCACAGGATGTGCAAAAGGCTTTTCATTGATCTTTTTTAATTCCCCTTTTTCAAAATACAGGCTTATCTTCTCGGCTTCTGTCTTTGTTACCTGTGTGGGAAACGCTTCCTCAGGGAGAAATTCATCGGAAGTTAAGGTCTCCTTTCCGCCAACAGAGGTACCCCATATCCCCTTATTAATTGAATATTTCGCCTTGGCAAAATCCATTTCTACTCCTTTAGACTTCAGATAGTCTATCTCTTGTTCTCTACTCAACTGCATGTCCCGTATTGGCGTAATGATTTCCATTTCCGGGCAAAGGATGTGAAAAGTCATATCAAACCGCACCTGGTCATTTCCAGCTCCGGTGCTCCCATGGGCGACGGCATCAGCCTTTAATTCGGTAGCATGCCTGGCCATCGATCGGGCCTGGGTCATTCTTTCTGCACTTACACTAAGCGGATAAGTGCCATTCTTCAAGATATTGCCATAAATCAAAAAGCGAATGGTCTGCTCATAGTAGGATTGGGAAGCATCTACATTTTTATGTGTTTTTGCCCCCAGTTCCAACGCTTTGTTTTTCAAACCAACTAATTCGCTTTCATTAAAGCCTCCGGTATTGATGGTAATGGTATGTACCTCAAACCCTTTTTCTTCCGTCAGATATTTTACACAATAAGAGGTATCCAGCCCCCCACTAAAACCCAGTACAACTTTTTTACTCATGTTATTTAATCTATTGATGAACAATTAATTAAAAAAAGAAAAATTTCTTCTTTCTGTCGGAAGATGCTCCTCGTTGAAGTTCCGCTTGTTTCCTATTTTTAAGCATAATATATCGTTTATAACGCATCCAGCGCTCAAAAAGACGAAAATTTCCCTTAAAGTGCCAATGTGACTTTTTCCCCGTTGGCTTTGCCTGACCATTCTGCTTTGCGTCTTGTTTCACCGGCTTTTTCTGCTTTTCAGCAGGATCGTAGAGCATGGCAGTACAAAGGCAGTTTTGACGGCCTTTGCTCATCAGGATATCATAATTCACGCAGCTCTGGCAACCTTTCCAAAACATTTCATCGTCCGTAAGTTCCGAATAAGGTACAGGTTCGTACCCCAAATCTGAATTAATACGCATCACGGCCAAACCAGTAGTCAACCCAAATATTTTTGCTTCTGGATACTTTTTCCGAGACAGCTCGAATATGTGTGTTTTGATCTTTTTGGCCACTCCCATCCCGCGGTATTTTGGCGAAACAATGAGGCCGGAATTAGCTACATACTTCTCGTGTTGCCAGGCTTCAATGTAACAAAAGCCTACCCATTCACCGGTATCGGGATTGACGGCAATGACTGCCTTTCCCTCCTCCATTTTCTTCTTGACGTAGTCCGGCGTGCGACGGGCAATTCCTGTCCCCCTTTGTTCAGCAGAAGCAGCCATTTCATCCGTTATTGCCGTAGCGTAATCATAATCCCCGGATGTGGCTATCCTGACAATATATTTAAGTTGAGATTCCAAAGTGTAAGAAATGAGTGCGTGAAAAATAATGTTAAAACAATCGACAAAAGAGGATCAGTCCGTCAAAATTAATTCCTCTGAACCCTTAGGAGTACACATAAATATCAAATACGAGGTCGTCGGGAGATATGCCGGCTTGAAATAACCCTGAGTGGAGTTTCATTGCTATGGAAAGCACAATGAAGGACGTTTTTTTTGGTATGGGTTAAATGATTTTTCAATTTCAGCTCAGTATTAATGATAAATAAATCGATTTTCTTCACTTGAACTACTTGCAAAGGTAGTAGAAAAATTCAATAATCTAACGGATTTTTGGATTTTTTTTATAATTCCTCCCATTTTTCTACTTAAATTTAAAAATTAGCATGTTTCAGAGTTGCATTTTCTAATAATGTAATGGAATCGCTTCCGCCGGCCGCCTTGCTAGCCTCTTTTTTTTCATGAAATGCCGTTTCATTTTGTAAAAACCTGGCACTTCCCCTGTTTCAACCAACGGTGCGTATACCATCGCTACATAGAGTGACTTTGCCGTTTTATTTCGCATCAATCTGGAAAAATCGACCCAGCTTCTGCACCCTTTCATAAAATATTTATCCCCCAAGAGCTCAGCAGGAGCAACTTCTCTATATCCTAAAGCAGTATTAACATGCCTAACCGCAGGGCTAGTCGTCAGGCTGAACAGCTTTGCTCCTGGAAACTTCACCCTGGAATATTCAAATAATTTAGCCTTTAGCGCCGTAGAAACGCCTGATCCGCGGTACGTTGGTGAAACAATCAGCCCTGAATTAGCCACATATTTCCGGTGTCGCCACACTTCAAGGTAGACAAAACCGACCCATTCTCCATTAGCGGGATTTATAGCTATGACGGCGAGGCCTTTGTTTATTTTTTTCTTGATAAAACCGGAGGTCCGCTGCGTAATACCCACACCCCGCTTTATCGCGGAATAAGCCATTTCATTGGCAATTTGGACAGCATACTTGTGGTCTTGGGACGTAGCTATCCTGACAATATAGTTGAGTTGAGATTCCAAAATGTAATAATAAGAAAGTGAAAAATAATTTTACCGGACGAAAGAGGTTTAACCAGTTACTGGTCAAGGTCCTCCCAGCACAGAAGATGTGCACAGATATCAGATACGAGGTCGTCGGGAAAAAAGCAGAATAGAACTAACCCTGAGTGGTGCTACATTGCCGATGAGTGTGCAATGAAAAGCAATCATTTTAATATGGGTTAAATAATTTTTCAATTTCAGATCAATATTAATAAGAGACAAATCGTCTTTATTCACTAACAATTGCTGCAAATATACAGGAAAAAATACTAAAACAAATTTTTTATAAATAAGTCCCTTCTATATGTCCCAATTAATGATGAATCCCACATTCTCTATTCTCCAACGCTTTTGTAGGATCATAGTACCTTTTCTCATTGGGCAGATTATGTTTAATCAAGTATTGTTCCAGCTTTTCATCTGAAAAATAGTAAAAAGGACTTACTTTAAGCATGCCATTTTCACCCAAAGAAACCACATCAATCTCATCACGAAATGCGGTTTGTCCCTGCCTTAAATTAGTGAACCAGACATCTGGGGCATGCTTTTTCATAGCTCGCCTGAAAGGCTCTAACTTAACCTGCTCGGTGAAAATTTTATGCTCAGGCGTATCTACGTCAGGAATGCCCAGGATGACATCCCTATAACCCACGGATTGCCAGGGAACATAAATGGAGATGTTCAGATCCAGCATTTCGATGAGCTCCTTGGCATGTCGGTAGGTATCCGGTGTATTGTAGCCGGTATCGCACCAAATTACCTCGATAGACGGAAATACTTGGGTAACTAAGTGTAAAATAGCGCTTTCATAAGGCCGGAAGTTGGTGGTAATTACAGGTTTTCTAGCCTGTTTAATCGCCCAGAAAACTACTTCTTCAGGGCTTTTCCCCTGCAAAAAATTATTTATGCTTTGTACGTCCTTCATACTAATAATCTCTTTATATTATATAATCTATCGAATTAGTAGAGAATGCAAATATACCTTATATTTGAATAAATGAATCATTTTCAATAAAACATTTACTCCCAAAAAACACCCACATAAAGTGGGTGTGTAAGATTAAACTTCTTCCGGGCTAAATGAATGTCTTACACTAACATGGCAGCAGCGTTTTCAATAAATTGATTTAGCGTTTGCAGGAAACGGGCTCCCACAGCGCCATCCACTACCCTATGATCGCAACTGAGGGTCAATTTCATGATGTTTGCTGCTTTAAATTCCCCGTTTTTCACCACTACGGTTTCTTTTATCCCGCCTACTGCCAATATACAGGAATCCGGCGGGTTAATAATAGCCGTAAACTCATCAATACCCATCATGCCCAGGTTGGACACGGTGAAGGTATTGCCGCTAAACTCCTGAGGCTGCAGTTTTTTATTATTGGCTTTGGCGTACAACTCTTTAGCTTCTCCGGCAATCTGGCTAAGGGATTTTTGATCTGCAAATCGAATGACCGGTACGATAAGCCCTTCTTCCATGGCTACCGCAGAGCCCACATGAATATGACGGAAAGTGCGCATAACCCCTTCTTTTTCCAACCATGTGCTATTTACGGCAGGATGCTGGCGTAGTGCCATAGCGGCAGCCTTGATAATGATATCGTTAAAGGAGATCTTGACCGGGCTTATATCGTTCATTGCTTTACGTACCTCCATGGTCAAGTCCATATTGACTTCTACGGTAAGGTAAAAATGCGGGGCCGTATATTTACTTTCCGCTAGGCGCCGGGCAATGGTTTTCCGCATTTGAGTAAGCGAGGTATCATAATGCCCTTCTTCTCCTACAGGGGCAAATGGAGCCGCCCCGGCTTTTTTCTCTTTTGCTTTCGGCTTGAAATTGTCAATATCTCTTTTAATAATCCTTCCGCCGTCTCCGGAACCTGAAACATCCGCCAGATCAATTCCTTTTTCTTTTGCCAGTTTTCGGGCTAATGGGGATACTTTTATGCGTCCATCGGCAGTTTCCGTACTTGCTGAGGTTGCTTTCGTTTCTTCGGCTTGTTGTTCAGCAGATTGTGGAGCTTCTTCCTGTTTTTCTTCCGCTCCATCCGGTTCTTCTTCCACTCCTCCTTTGCTGCTTTCTGCGTCTAAAATAGGTTGAATATCTGTGCCCTCCTTGCCTACTATGGCAATAATTTCGTTCACTTTAGCCGCTTCTCCTTCTTTGACTCCCACATACAACAGCGTCCCATCGACATAACCAATGACTTCCATAGTAGCTTTGTCTGTCTCCACTTCTGCAAGAACATCGTCCGCATCTACTTTATCTCCTTCTTTTTTCTGCCAGGAAACGATCTTGCCTTCCTTCATGGTATCACTTAACAAAGGCATGCGAACAGCTGTCGCGTTTTTCTCCGCCTTGGCCAGCGCCTCTTGATCTACTCCTTTGTCTTCTTCCCCTTTTTTTTGTTTACCTTCTTTTGGAGAAGATTCTTTCTTATCTCCTGCTTTTTCTTTCTTTGCGGAATCTGGCTTATCTGCCTCTTCTTTATCTGCTGATTTACTTTCTTTGGAGGAACTTTCTTTCAACAGATCTTCATAAGATTCGCCTTTTTCTCCTACAATGGCGATCACCTCGTTTACTTTTGCGGATTCGCCTTTCTTCGGTCCAATATATAAAACGGTCCCTTCTACGTAAGGAATAACATCCATGGTAGCTTTGTCTGTTTCCACTTCTGCTATCACGTCATCTGCTGAAATGGTATCTCCTACTTTTACATTCCATTCTGCAATCACGCCCTCCTTCATGGTATCACTTAAAAGGGGCATTCGAATAACTTCTGCCATAAATTTCTACTTTCTGGGGTCTCAAAATTTTTTCAAAATTAACAAAAAACTCATTATAAAATAAGTCCTTGTAAATTATCAAAAGAACTTTCGTCTTTTTTAGCCTAAATCTAAATTCAATCCGTCTTTCAATTCTTTAATCAATGGATATTTTTTCATCATTTGTTCCAATTTCTGGCGCTGCGTCAGAACAGCTTTTCTATCTGTCTTTTTCCGCAAAGAGTCATCCACCTTGACGGTGACCTGGATCGCTTCGTTTTGAAAATGCTTTTTCAAATTCTCTGCCAATTCTAGTTTCTGGTCATCGATAAAGGATTTTTGAAGGACATTCCGGCAAATGATCTCCGCTTCGTCATCATTGAGGATGTGTATGGTAGCCAGATCCATGAGATTGGCAGCTTGTTTTTTTTCATTCTTTTTTAGTTTTTCGATGTGCTGCTGCCAGATTTTTTGCAGCAGCTCCTCCTCTAACGGTTTCTTTTCTGTAACCGCTACCGAATTTTTTTCTTTCTCCCGGTCTACTTTTTTACGCAGGGAGGTTAAATCCAGCCTTTCCCCCGTATTAAATAGTCCGGTAACCGGATTTTCAGCTGGCATGCTCTCAGCTGGTTCCGGAGGGGGTACGGGAGGATGCTTAACCGGCTGTGTGTTGGTTTTTGCAGGTTTATGCTGCGGCCTCGACGTTTTTTCAGGAGTTGTTGTTTCGGTCAGCGAAGAATGGGTAGCTGGTATCTTTTTGTGGCCAAGGCTTATTTTTTGAGGGAACGCTTTTCTGAGGGGTAACGGTTTGCGCAAGTCATCCGTCACTTTTTTTTTTGAAACCACCCCTGTTTTTTCATCGCTAATCAATGTTACCGCCTGCTGAAGATAACTTAACCGGATCAGGCACATTTCCATCAAAAGCCTTTTATTACGGGCTTGTTTATACTGTATTCCGGCTTCATTCAATAGATTCAGGGCAGAAATCAAAAAACCGGTATCCAAATTTTGCGCCAGCTCAAAATATCGCTCTTTCAAATGTTCAGATATATCCATCAAATGGACCACTCGCTTATCCTTACATACGATCAGGTCCCTTAAGAATCCAGCATATCCTTCCAGAAAGTCGTCTCCTTCAAAACCCTTTTGCAATATTTCATCATAAATAAGCAAAGCTCCCCCTGCATCCTGTTGCCGTATGGCTTCGCTGACCCGGAAAAAATATTCATAATCCAGGATGTTTAAGTGCTCAAGCGTGTTTTTATAAGTTACTTTCCCTCCCGTAAAGCTGATGATTTTATCCATGATGCTCAAGGCATCGCGCATACATCCTTCACTTTTTAGCGCGATCAGGCGCAGGGCATCGCTTTCGGTTTGAACGTTTTCCTTTTCACAAATGATCTGAAGATGATCCACCGTCTCAGAAGTCGGCATGCGTTTAAAATCAAATACCTGGCAACGACTCAGGATAGTAGGTAAAATTTTATGTTTTTCAGTGGTGGCAAGGATAAAAATAGCATAAGGCGGCGGTTCTTCCAGCGTCTTAAGAAAAGCATTGAACGCCGCGGAGCTCAGCATATGTACCTCATCTATAATATACACTTTGTATTTGCCTGCCTGAGGTGTAAAACGAACATGTTCCGTAAGCTCGCGGATATTTTCTACTGAATTATTGGAAGCAGCATCCAGCTCGTGAATGTTCAAGGATTGTCCCTGCAAAAATGTTTTACAGGAAGTACATTCATTGCACGCCTCCCCCTCCGCAGTTTGATTCTCACAATTAATTGTTTTGGCCAAGATACGGGCACAGGTTGTCTTTCCTACTCCACGTGGTCCGCAAAACAGAAACGCATGTGCTAGTTGTTTATTTTTTATGGCATTTTTTAAGGTGGTAGTAATGTGAGACTGCCCCACAACAGCGTCAAAGTTTTGAGGACGATATTTTCTCGCTGAAACAACAAAATTTTCCATACAGCTGCTAAGGTAGCGAAGTTTTTGTTAGGAATTATCAATCCGTAAAATTTACTAGGCTTCATTAGGGCAGTCGAAAAATTTAATGTACTTTACGGATTCTTATAATTGCCAGGAGTGCAAAAACTGGCTATACCGTGTTAATCCTTTCGATAATTGCGACCTGTCCTATCCGTTACGCACCGCTAAGAACAGGCGGTCAGGACACTTGATTTTTAAATATAAAAACGAAATTGTGGCTAACACTTCCAACTCACAAAATTCTCCCGGTAGCCTTCGTAGAGATTTAAGCCTTATAGGTCTGTTATTTACAGCTGTGGGATCCATTATAGGTTCCGGATGGTTGTTCGGAGCGCTTTTTGCAGCAGAAGAAGCCGGTCCGGCTTCAATTTTTGGCTGGGCTATTGGAGGGGTTCTCATTATTTTTATCGGACTAGTTTATTCTGAGTTAGGAACCATGTTTCCTGTTTCGGGAGGTGTCATCCGGTATCCACAAATTTCTTTTGGTTCATTTGTCAGCTATTCTCATGGATGGATGACCTGGCTTGCGGCAGCATCCACTACCTCCATTGAAGTAATGGCGGCACTGCAATATGCCAAAAATTATTTCCCATGGCTACAGCGTTTAGAACAGGGTGTTCCGGTACTTACCGGGACCGGACTAGCAGTAGCCATAGCTTTGCTGGGCGTCTTCAGCATCGTGAATGTCTTTGGAATCCGGTGGTTCTCAAAGCTTAACAATGCATTGGTTTGGTGGAAACTTGCTATCATTTCTATTGTCATTATCGCATTTATGGTCACTGTTTTCAACACCGAACACTTTACCAACGCGGAAGCGGGAGGCTTTATCCCCTACGGATGGGAAGGTGTATTCTCTTCAATCGCCACAGCTGGCATTGTATTTTCTTTTTTGGGTTTCCGACAGGGGATTGAGCTGGCTGGAGAAACTAAAAACCCCAAACGCAACGTTCCCATTGCCATTATCGGGTCGGTCTTAATAACTTTAATTATTTATGTACTCTTACAGGTGGCTTTCATAGGGGCTATGCCGTTAGACGCGCTTAAAAACGGCTGGGTTAATATTGGCACCAGCTTTACGGGAGAATTAAACGACGTGGCCGCTGCCTTCGGTCCACTGGCAGCTATTGCCGGAGCTATTGGGCTCACCTGGCTGGGAATAATACTGTATCTGGACGCGTTTATTTCACCAGCGGATACCGCCCTCATCTATACAACGGTAACTTCCCGTTTGTCCTACGCCATGGGCCGTAATGGCAATGCGCCCAGAACGTTAGCTAAAGTAAATCAACGCGGCGTGCCCTGGGTAAGCGTTATTGTTACTTTCGTTGCAGGGTGCATCTTTTTCCTTCCTTTTCCCGGTTGGCAAAAGTTAGTGGGTTTTGTCGTTTCCGCGACTGTTTTATCTTTTGGTACCGGACCGTTGGTCCTATTGGCGATGCGCAAGCAGATACCGGAGCACAAGCGTCCCTTTAAGCTTCCAATGACTCATCTGTTATGTTTCCTTGCCTTTCTGGCAGCTAACTTAATTATCTATTGGTCAGGCTGGGATATTATCTGGAAGATGATGATTGCCCAGCTTATTGGCTATGTTATTTTGTTCATTCATGAAACAGTAAACAGGGGGAATACGCCAAAGCTGGAACTCAGGTCGGGCTGGTGGGTTATTGTCTGGTTGGCAGGATTAACCATTGTCAGTTACCTGGGTTCTTACCCTAAGGTATCTGAAGGAGCGGGCAATCTAGGGGTTATTGGCGTGGGATGGGGTATTCTAGTTCTTGCTGTATTTTCCATACTCATCACCTGGCTGGCAGTAAGTCTACGTTTGCCAGTTGATAAAGTAAAAATCCAATTAGAGGACCCCACATTTAAAGAGGAGCTACCGGGCCATGCCTAACCCGTTATTATCCGACCATGGGATGACGCTTAAATTCCTTATTTCGGTCAAAGAGATAGCGGTAGGTGGTCAACTTTCTGCTGCGGTGCGTGCCCAGCGACTCAGCTACATTAATCATTTTCGGATTAAAATCCCCTATCCACTGCATTTCATATTCTTCATAAAGCATTTTCTTCTGAATAAGATTTGCCCCTTCAATAATGATATATGCATCAGCTCCCGTACCTTGAAATTCCGGAACAATACCGAAGACAAGGCCAACGAAGCGCCTACATTGATGAGTATTTTTAATCCAT
>CAYXRN010000015.1:0-21311 GCA_964467635.1 uncultured Chitinophagaceae bacterium
CCTCAGCTGTAAAAACTTTCACTTCAGATCCCCAGATGCGTCATGCGATTACATCTCTTACCGTTTTAAACGCACAAACCGGTCAACAGGTTTATACTTTAAACGGACATACCGGTCTGGCTACCGCATCAAATCTAAAAATTATCACCGCGGCGACTGCCTTTTATCTGCTGGGAAAAGACTTTACCTATGCAACCGACTTGTATTATAGCGGTGAGATCAGAGCCGATACGTTATTCGGAGACATCGTCATACAGGGAAGCGGAGACCCCACCCTTGGAAGCTGGCGCTACGACCACACCAAAACAGCGGTTGTTTTACAAAAATGGGTAGCTGCCATCCTGCAGGCCGGAATCCGGGTGATCAGCGGACGGGTAATCGGCGACGCGTCGGTTTTCGACTCTCAAATGCTCCCAAACGGCTGGATATGGCAGGATGTGGGCAATTATTACGGGGCGGGGACCTCCGGCTTATGCTGGCATGAAAACCAATATGACCTTCACCTGCTGCCGGGAGACCAGGCGGGAGACGATGTAAAAATAACCGGTACAAAACCTGTTATCGGACAATTGCATTTTGTCAACGAACTACGCACCGGCAGTCCAAACAGTGGCGATCAAACTTACATCTATACCGCTCCATACAGCCACCTGGCATACGTTCGGGGAACCGCACCCGCCCGCCACCCGCATTTCCAGGTGTCCGGGTCCATTCCCGACCCGGCTTTATTTTGTGCAAGCAGCCTGCAAAACGCCTTACAAAAAAACGGCATCAAAATAGCCCAGCCCGTATCAACCTACCGACTGCTAAAGCTTTCAGAGGAGGCACTGCCCCAAAACCTGCAGTTGTTGAGCAGGCATACCTCCCCCAAGCTGACGGAAATTGTCCACTGGTTTTTAAAACGAAGCATTAACCTCTATGGAGAGCAACTCATCAAAACCATCGCCCTGCAACAGGGAATGGCCGTGAGTACTGAAAACGGCGTAAAGACGGAAATCGATTTTTGGGAAAAGCAAGGCTTGGATCCTGACGCGCTGCATATTATTGACGGCAGCGGACTCTCCCCCGGAAACAAGGTGACTACAACGGCGCTGGCCAGTATTTTATGGGAAGTAAGCCATCAAAGCTGGTACCAGGATTATTACGCCTGCCTGCCGGTCATTCACCACATCCGTATGAAAAGTGGGCATATCAATGACGTAGCCGCATACACCGGCTACCTTGCCGGTCCAGACGGGACGCCACTTATTTTTTCATTCATCGTTAACAACTACAGCGGACCACTTCGCACGCTGACGCCAAAAATGTTCCGCTTACTGGACAGGATAAAACGTTAAACAGCAGGGAAAAAAGGCCTTAATTTTTCGGCCAACAACTCGGGCGTCGGGATGGTTTTACCCCTTGCCCGATCGACAAACGCCAGCACCGTACGTCCGGTGTTTATTAGCTTTTTCTGCCGATTGTATACCTCCGTATGAAAAGCAATGCGGCCGTTCTCCGGCCATTCTTTTAATAGGGTATTAACGGTAAGCAGGTCGTCGTACAAGGCCGGTCGCAGAAATTTACTATAATGCTCCGTTACCGGCATGATAACACCCGCATCTTCGAATTGCTTATAGGTGAGTCCCAACGCCCGAATCATATCCGTTCGCCCTACTTCGTAATACAGCGCGTAATTCCCGTAATACAAATATCCCATCGCATCGGTTTCACCATAACGCACCCGTATCTCGGTTGTCGTACTGTACATTGTGTTAAATGCCTGTTAAAAATTAACTTCGGGCGATCAGCCGGTCCAATGATATTTTTCCCGGTCCTAAAAGCCATAGGATAATGTAACCCAGCAAAAAGTGCGCGCCCAGTTCTTGTCGTCCGAAACCGTCATCCACGTGTACTACGAAAATAACGACCAGCATCTGAATGATCAAAGGGATGGTGGCCCATCGGGTAAACAAACCCAAAATCAGTAAAAGGGAGCACAACACCTCGGCGAAAACTACCAGTCCCAGCATAAAGTGGCTGCTTATTTGAAGGGGATCAAAAAAATCCGGGGCCATATTATTAAAATTCAGCAGTTTGGGTAAGCCGTGATTCAGCATCATTACTCCTAAGCCTATCCGAAGGATTAACATGCTGAAATGCACCGTATTGGTATTGAATCGAGTAGAAATGAACTTATTCTTCATAGGTCTGTTTTAGCAGCTAAAATAAGTAAGATTTTATTATTGGCAAGTGCTTTCCTTCAATTAGGGAAAACCGGATTCACAGAAAAGGCAGAATCTACTATCTTTGTCCGTGCGGGGAAGAAAGATGAGGCATCCTGAATAACATATTTTTAGATTTTTTTTGAAATAAAGCGCACGCTGGGGCGTTTAGATTTCATTGCAGTATGCGTATTAAGAACCAAACAATAATGAATTTGATCCAACTAAGAATTAGTCAGGTAAAAGCCTGCCGGAGGCTTCTATGGATATCGGCAATTTTGATAACCGCTTTACCGGCTGTAGCACAGGAAAACAGTATGCATCAGGACCCGGATCTGTTATTAAAAAAAGCGACCGCCCTGTACAAAAGAGGTCTTTATTCCGATGCCCAACCCTTGCTGAAAAAACGACTGGACCAGATCGATTACTTCAAGGCTACTGAGCATCAACTGAGTGCACAGGACGCAGCTTACTACTATATCGTATGTTCCTTTAAACTCAATCAGCCCCATGCGGTCTCTCAAGCCGAAGCGTACATAAAAAACACGCCCAGCCTTGCGCATCGTCAAATGATGAGTTACCAGCTAGGACATTATTATTTTCAAAACAACCAGTTTCAAAAGGCGGTACCCTACTACGAGCAAGCAGGCATTGACAACCTTTCCAATGAAGAAATAGCAAAAGCAAAATTTGAGCAGGCCTATTCTTACCTGAACCTAAAACAGTTTGATAAAGCCTATCCGCTGTTTAACGCCATCAAAAATATTCATAACGAATATTTTCTGCCGGCCAATTATTATACCGGCTATATTTCCTTGTATAAAAAAGACTATGACAACGCGTTCCAAGCGTTTCAGCAGGTAGTTGATGACCCGCAGTATAAAAGGGTTGTTCCCTATTACATCGCTGAGATTTATTATTACAAACATCAGTACGATAAGCTACTTGATTATGCACTGCCTTACCTTAAAACAGGAGATTTATACTATGATGCCGACCTGCGGCATTTGGTGGGGCAAACTTATTTTGAGCTAAATCAATACGAAAAAGCACTACCTTACCTGGCGAGTTATGAAAAGCAGGCTAAAACATTACAAAAAGAGGATGTTTATGAATTAGCTTATTGCTATTACAAAACCAATCAACTCGACAAGGCCATTGCCGGTTTTAAACAACTGAGCGGAGGTACGGATTCTCTGGCACAAAACTCCATGTATATCCTGGGAGACTGTTACCTGAAAACCGGGCAAAAAGCAGAAGCCAGGCACGCCTTCGCCTTCTGTGCGCGCTCCTCATACAACGCCAAACAACAAGAAATATCTAAATTCAATTACGGCAAACTGTCTTATGAATTAGGCTACCAGGAAGCCGCGCTGAAAACGCTGCAGGCGTTTATAACCGACTACCCCAGTTCAGAATACAATCAGGAAGCCCGGGAAATATTAGCCCAGTTGTTTATGAATACAGCCGACTATAAAAATGCTTTGGCTGTATTGACGGATTTGCCTAAAAACAGCCGATCGGTAAAAGAAGCTTACCAGCGGGTTACCTTTGGACGAGCCATGCAATTGATCAATGACGGAAACCTCGCAAAAGCGGATCAGTTGCTTGATCAGTCGTTGAAAAATCCCTTAGACCGCAAACTGCGTTTGCTGGCTGACTTCTGGAAAGGAGAAATAGCACTTCGAAACAACCAGCCGGACGAGGCCATCAGGTATCTTGAACTTTACATTCCGCAGGCCAATCGTGGAACTCCGCCGGCGCTGGGTGAAGCCAATATACAAACTGCCCACTACAACCTGGGGTACAGCTACCTGAAAAAAGAACAGTATCGAAAGGCGCTCTCTAATTTTAAACAGGCGCAACGCGTATTTGGTGCCAATGGCGCTGCGATCGCCAATGATGCCCGACTGCGGGAAGCCGATTGCTATTACATGCTCAAAGACTATGATAAGGCTGTAGAACTCTATAACCTGGCGATTGCCAACGGCGGAGCAGGCAGCGATTACGCCCTTTATCAAAAAGGCATAATTTCCGGCATAACGGGCGATCACTTCCAAAAGGTATCCATCCTCAATAAGTTATCCCGTCGTTATCCGGGTTCCGGATATCAAAACGAGGCCAATTATCAAATCGGACTCACTTATATGAATGAAGGGAAATACCGTAACGCCCTCCCCTATTTACAAAAGGTAGCCGGAGATAATAATAATCCGAACGCTTCTAAAGCATTGTTAAAACTGGCTTTAGCACATTATCACCTAAATAATACAGAAGAAGCGATCGACAGTTATAAAAAGCTGATCCGGCAATATCCAAACAGCCCGGAAGGGCAAGAAGCCATGGCCAGCCTTCAGAGCCTCTACATCAACAACGGTCAGCCACAGGCTTACTTTGCCTTCCTGAAGTCCATTGGCAGGGAAGTCAATACCTCTGTGGAGGACTCTGTTACCTATGCTTCGGCAGAATCCAGTTTTGCTGACGCCAAATACAGCGATGCCATCCAACAATTCTCGAGCTACCTATCCCAATACCCCAACGGACGTTATACCCTGAAAGCCCATTTTTACCGGGCAGAAAGCGCTTATAAACAAGAAAACTTTAGCCAGGCTTTGCAAGATTATGACTACGTGCTTTCCCAAGGCGCCGGTATGTTCAATGAACGTGCTGCGTCGCAGGCGGCGGCTATCAGCTTTTACCGGCAAAAGGACTATCAGCAGGCCTTAAAGCATTACCAACAATTAAAACAACTTTCTACCAGCAAGGAGAACACCCTGGCTGCTTTGCGCGGAATTCTTCGGAGCACTTATGAACTCCAGCAATGGAATCAGGTAAAAACAGCCGCGCAGGATCTACTGGCCTTGGAAAGTATCAGTACCGGAGACCAGATTGTTGCCTACTTCTATCTGGGGAGAGCCGCCCAGGTGCAGCAAGATTGCCCGTCGGCTATCCAATATTTCAATAGAGTGGCCGGAATGACCACCTCTGAACTTGGCGCGGAGTCCAGGTATTATATCGCTTTATGTAATTATAACCAGGGACAGTTAAAAGATGCTGAATCAGCCGCTTTTGATGTTATTAAAAAAACACCGTCTTACGATTTCTGGGTGGCAAAAGCCTATATCTTACTGGGGGAGATATTCTGGAAGGAGAACGATTACTTTAACGCGAAAGCCACTTTACAGAGCATAGTGGATCATTGCAAAATACCCGCTTTGGTCAAAGAGGCAGATGCCTTATTAGATAAGGTAAAAGCAGATGAAAATGCCCATTCCAAGATTGTAGATACCCCCGCGCAAGCCGCAACCAATGATACCACAACAGGAAACCAATAAATTAATCCCGAAAAGGTCGCTAAAAATGATAATTCAAAAAAGCTTTTATTTATATTTTCGCCTGTCTTTGCTCTCCGCACTGATTTTGTGGGGAAACGCAGCGATGGCACAACAGAACAACGACAGCCTGCAGCAGCAGACCATTGACATTTATAATGTCTATCAGCCTACTTTACGTGCTGCCGCTAAGTTAAATCTCAATACTACACTTCCTTCTACCAGTCAAAACCGGCCTAATCTTGTATACAGCATCCCTTCTCAAAACCTGTATTTCACCTATTCCCCGGTTCCGCTTAAACCCCTTGCCATGGGAATAGATACTTCCAACGAGCAGCTCTACAACAGCTACATCAAAGCGGGAATCGGCAACCACAGAACGCCTTTGATACAAGTCGGTTTAAGCAATGGCAATGAGCTGCCTTTTCAATACGGCTTAAATTTCAATTATCTTTCCTCAAAAGGCTCCCTTGAAAACCAACAATTCAGTCGGGCCAACCTGCTGCTTCACGGCAATTACTACACCCCGACCCATGCCTTTCATGCGAATGTAGGCTTGGACCGGCACGGCATCCGTTATTATGGATATGACCATGACACCACTAAATTTGAAAGCGATGACATTAAGCAAGTTTATAACGCGTTTTCGCTGGAAGTGGGCATGCGCAACACAGCACCCAATGCCATTAAATTAAACTATCAACCAGAAATTGGCTTCACCAGCTTTTTTGACAAATACAACAGGACGGAAACTGCCTTCCGGGTGGATATCCCGCTGCAAAAAGTCATCGTAAAGGACATTTATCTCAGCGCGGAACTGCAAGCCGATCTATCCCGTTATAAAGACACAGACAGTACTTTTACCAATTCACTGGTATCAGTTCACCCTGCTGTAATCATTTCCAAAGAACACTTTGTACTTCGTGCAGGGCTCAACCCAACCTGGTCAAAAGGCAAATTTTATTTACTGCCCGACATCGTCAATGAAACCGATCTTATTAAGGACCAGCTCATTCTCAGCAGTGGATGGATCGCTTATTTTGATAAAAACAGCTATAGAAACCTGGCGAAAGAAAACCCTTTTATCAAGGGGTTTAATGATCCTTTAAATACACGGATAGTAGAAAAATACACCGGCATAAAAGGGTCGATCAACAACCATTTTACTTATAATACGAAATTTGCATTTATCAATTATTACGATCGCCCGCTTTACCTGAATGATTCTGTGTATGGCAACCATTTCGATGTGGTGAGTGAAAAAGAATTAAAAGCTTATGAATTTCATGCGGAATTAGGCTACGCTTTAGGAGAAAAGTTCAAGGCAAAAATCAGCGGAAGCTGGTTTAATTATTTCGAACAGACTACCGAAGAGAAGCCTTGGGGGTTGCGTCCCTTTACGGCCAACCTATCGTTGCTGTATGGAATTAAAAAACTGCAACTTACCGCCGATTTGTATGCGTTGAGCGGAAGCTATTACAAAACAACCACCGGTCAGGCAAAAAAAACAGATGGGGCATTTGATGTCAACCTAGGTGGCAGTTATGAATTCGCAAGACAATTCAGCGTATGGCTCAATGCCAACAATCTTTTAAACAGCCATTACCAGCGCTGGAACCAATATCCATCCATCGGGCTGAATATAATCGGCGGTATTATGATTAAATTCTAGTGTTTTGCACAACTATTTAAAACTTTTAAGCCATTTTTTACTAAAAGAAGAGTCCTGTTTTCTTCCGGGGATCGGTGTTTTAAGGTTTGAAAGGCACCCGGCTTTTGAAAAAGACAACCACGTTTTCCCTCCTTCCTCCCGCCTGATACTGGACCAATCAGTCGCTAATGCCCAGCACCATGTACTTGATCAAATAAAAGACGTTTTTTCGTTGTCGGAAGAAACTGCAAAGAAAAAATGGGACGCCGCGCTTGAGGAGGTTAAATCACAAAAAAAACCAGTCGTCATTCCCGCCATAGGTGAATTGATTCCGGATGAGCAAGGGGCTTTCGTTTGTAAACCTTATTCGGTTGAAAGTATCTATGCCCCCCATTTATTGAAAGAAAGTCCAGGGGAGCCAGAATTGCCCCTTCCGTCAGCTGCTGAAGATAAACCGGATAACGCCAAAACGCTATATATCCTGCTCATCCTGATTGTTCTGATTGCCTTGGGATATTTCGGCTATCAATACTTTTTCAACCCACCTGCAAAAACCATCAAGGAAGATTCGACCGTTACCCCGGTAGAAAGGACCGGCCCTCCCGTATCTTCCGTCCCCATTACAGACACGGTAAATGCGCGCAAAGCCACCTTAGAAGGGACCAAAACGACAGACTCCATTCACTTTGCAGTAATCTATATCGTATACCACAGCAGGCAAAGCGCGGTAAAACATTACAAAAGGATGCGCAACTGGGGACATGACGTCTCCTTATATACGCCCGATTCCGGTTCTTTCATGGTGGGATACCCTTTTTATGAACTACCAAAAGATACCACGAAGAGGCTTGAAGAAATACAAAACACCTATGGGGGCCACCCTTTCATTATTTATCCCGAAAAATAATTCCTGCAATAACATTCGATTAACGAACTGTTTGAATGGCAGTTCTTAACTTTGCTATTGTCATTGAAAGAGAGACCAATTATTCAGGTGAAAGCCTGATGGTAAAATAGCTAAAAGCAGGCTGGCTTCTTTGAGGTCAGCAGGCTATAGCAGAGAGTAGTAATTTTTCAAAGGGTTTAACACAGGACCCCGCTGTTCCCAGTGGGGTCTTTTTTTTGCCACCTCAGAAGCAAGTTCGCCCTCCCCCTGGCCAACGCGAGACGTTTTACCAGCACACCGATATTTGAAGACAGGTTAAGCCGCTAGCGACTGACTCTCAATATCTTCGAGTCCACACAAAGCAAATTGCCGTCATCCGGTTTAAAATTAAGGTCGGTCATCATTTTCGTTTGTACGGTTTAACGGCACACAGGTCCATGGCGTAATAGGAAGCGTCAGTCGGCTCATCTAAACAATTTACCCCGCGATTTTGTCTATTTTAAAAGCAGCTTATGAGAAGCAAAATTCATTTTCCCGAATGTGGCACCGCTATGGATAAGAGAAAATTGGCCCTTCCTCTCGTTCTTGTTACCGGAACAGCCGCTGCGCTATGGTGGCGCTTTCAACATGTGGGCGTTCCGCCAAACATAGAAGTAGTACAAGATTTTAACATCCGGAAGTATGCCGGCCGGTGGTACGAGATTGCCAGATTTGATTTTAAGCATGAAAAGCACCTGAGCCATGTTACCGCTGAATACAGCTTAAATCCGAACGGAACGGTAAAGGTGAGAAACAGCGGCTTTGACTATGTAAAGAAGCGGTGGAAAACGTCGAGAGGAATAGCCAAATTCCTTCATCGTCCGACAACAGGTGCGCTGAAAGTATCCTTTTTTCGGCCTTTCTACTCCGGCTACTTCGTGGTGGAGACGGACCCCGACTATAAAAACGCCCTGGTCTTCGGTCAGCGTAAAAACTATATCTGGTTTTTGTCCCGGACTAAAACGATGCCAAAGGCGGTCAAACAACAATTCATGGACACGGCGCAAAAGGCCGGTTATGAGCTCGACAAGCTGGTATGGACCCGACAGGCGAAAACTCCAGTTCGGACACGATAATGGACAACTAGGCGGTTTCCTGGAATTGGCAGATAACGATGAGCGATCTTTTGAACACAACCGACAATATACAGGAACTGGGCTCAAGCGGGCAGTTCAGAGACCAAAATAAAAGTTCGGTTGTCTATAAAACAGTTTCAGTTGTCCAATTTCAAGTATATCCCGGCGCCGGTCGGGTCGCAATGTATCTTTTTTTCCAATTAACTGTAAAAACCATCCCCCTTATTCTTTATTTTTGCTAACTTTATTAGCAAATTCGAATAATGCATCCTTCTGGTTCAGCTGATCTTCCCTTGCATAACGGGCATGTGCCTCAATGGCTAGCCGAACGAATGGTACGCATAGGAGGCGCCATCGTTTCTTCTATTGTACAATATTACGGCCAGGAAGCCTTCTTGTCACGCATCAGTGATCCTTTCTGGTTTCAGTCGCTGGGCTGCGTCATGGGAATGGACTGGCATTCTTCGGGTATTACTACCTCGGTGTTGGGTGCCTTAAAGAAAGCGTTAAATCCACAAGCCGGCGAGTTGGGGATATATATTTGCGGAGGAAGGGGAAAACATTCCCTCAAAACGCCCCAGGAATTGCTTCGGATCGGGGATAAAGAAGGGCTGAATGCGGATCAACTGGTATACAACAGCCGGTTGGTGGCAAAAATTGACAACACCGCGTTACAGGATGGCTTTCAGCTTTATTTGCATTCTTTCATCGTAACGAATAAAGGAGATTGGGCGGTTGTACAACAAGGAATGAACGGGAATTCCGGCTGGGCCCGCCGTTATCATTGGCATGCAGCACAAATCCGTTCTTTTGTGGAAGAGCCCCATACGGCTGTTTTTGGCCGCAACCAGGGAAATATTCTTAATCTTGTACATCATCAGGCGGCCCCTTGCAGGGAAGGCATCTTAAAAGTCATGAAAGAAGACAGGCTCAAGCTAAATGAGCTCCGTAAAATGATCCTTCCCCGGCATCATGATGTACGGCGAGAAGACGTAAACCTGAAAAGACTTGGCGCCATACTGGCTTTAGCACAGCATTCTTCCATCCCGAATTTTGAGTCGCTGCTACTATTGAAAGGCGCCGGCCCGCGAACTTTGCAGTCGCTCGCTTTGGTAAGCGAAGTGATCCATGGAACGCCATCCCGTTTCAGCGATCCCGCCCGGTTTTCCTTTGCACACGGCGGAAAAGATGGCCACCCTTTTCCCGTACCTACTACAACTTACGATGAAACCATAAATATCCTGAAAACAGCAGTAGAAAAAGGCAAGCTCGGCCATACCGATAAACAACAGGCCATCCGTCAGTTGCATCGTTTGTCACTGCAAATTGAAAAAGATTTCATACCCAATCACCGTTTCGACGAACTGGTGGAAAAAGAAAACGCACAATCACATCAATATGGAGGCAAAACAGTATTCGGAAAAGCCAAGCCACCGGAAAAAAAGAAGGTCATACAATTAAGTCTGTTTAATTAAGCTCTTTTAAATACCTCCCCCCGGTAACACCGAAGTCATAAACACGGCTTTTGCCGAATCAATCGCCTTCGCATCGCCCAGGTAATTCCAGTTAATACCGTTCACATATTTTCGAAAAGCTTTGGTTAATTCATCGGGCGTCGCTTGCCGGACCTTATAAATAAACTCCTGGGGCATCTTCCAATTGCCCAACACTTTTGATGAACCTAAATTAGCTGCTATGGCGTCCGTACTTTGCTGGCGCATGTAATTTCTTGTGATAAAAAGGTCCCTCATCTCCGTCAGTTCTTTCTGCGAAAAGCCTTCCTGTTGCAACCGTTGTATTTCATTCACCATCACTTCTACCGCAGCCTTGGGCTTGGGCGTACTTACAAAAAGATAACTATAAGGTATCCTGCGTGGCGCGGAATACGCATACGGGGCGTAAGAAAGGTTGCGTTTGGTTCTTATTTCCTGAAAAAAATTATCGCTTAAAGCAGCAATGGCCAGTCGGTTGGCGATGTAGTCGCCGGATGTAAAAGCAGGTGCGTTGACTATACCGGCAATATAATTTGTAGAAAGCGTTCTCGGCTCTATATGAAGGCTGTTAGAAGCAATGGCCGGCACTTGGTAAGAGGGGGCGATGTATGGTTTTTGGGGGAGGCCGCCAAAAGCCGCCCCTATTTTCTGGCTGATCACCTCTTCAGATAAGTTCCCTACCACTACGATAAACATCCTGTTTTTATTTAATAAAGTATTGTAGTAATAGTTTTTTACATCGGATACTGACAGCTGGTTAATGGTGTTAAGTTCGCCAAGCGGATCGGTGGCATAGGGTGTTCCTTTAAAAGTAGTTTCCATAGCCATTTTTTGAATCTTACTGCTGGGATTGGAAGCCTGGTTTTTAATTCTTGCGATAATCTTTTGTTTTAAAAGCTTTAGATCATTTTCGTTATAAATAGGATGATTTACAGCCTGGGTAAGCAGGTTCCAGCCTTCGTCAAAATATTTTGTGATGCAATTGAGGCTGATTTTACCATAATCATATGTGGAAGATCCATAAATATTTATACCGTAAGCATCTGCGATATTCTTAAATTCGTCTTTCGTATAGGATCGGGTACCACATTCCGTAGTTCCCGCAAGTGCCAGGTTTTCAATCCCCGCTTCAGCCGCAGGATAATTGGTGACCCCACCGATGTAATAGACGCTTACATTAATGATCGCCTTAACAGTAGGCTTCCTGATTACAGTAATACCTTCTACGGTAAAGGTATCGGCTGGCTCTTGTGCCCATAATTTTAATGGGATAATAAGCATGCATAAGGTAAGAACGAAAAGAATACGTTTCATGATCTGTTATTTCACGGTGAGTAAATTGGCTTTGAAAAAAGACTGTGGTTCTAGTTCTTCTTTCATTTCGGGATTGATCAACAAGCCGGCACAGTATGGCTTGCCGGTAATATACTTTCTCACATATTGTTGTATATCGTTCCGCGTAACCTTTTTCAAGTGATCCAGATAAGTAAAATAATACTGCAGGGAGGCCGAACACCACCAGAAAGACAGCGTATGCACATAAGAGGAAGTTACTTCCTTCTGCCTTACCTGACTTATTTCCATTTGTCTTTTGGCCGTTGCCAATTGCCGGTCGGTAAAATAATCATCATCATCAAACATTGCGATCTGCTTTTTGATGGCTGCAAGGCATTCTTTTATTTTATCCGGATTGGGCGAAATGCTCATGGTGATTGTTCCCCCGTATTTCTGCGTGAGATAACCGAAATTCACCCCCGTCGCCAGGCCGGAATCCAGCAACGCTTTACTTAATTTGGAAGAATGCTGATTTAAGATATTCGAAAAAAGATCGGCTGCATACGTAGCAGAAATATCATCCCTCGTATTCGGACCTATCCAGGTAATATTGATAGCCGGGACCTTGGCGTTTTCGTCGGTAACGATAAAATAATCTGTTTTCTGCAAAGGCTTAAATTCCGGTATCGAGTATTTTTTAAAAGGATCGAAGCCGGAGGGTTTCCAGCTTCCCATAATTTTCTCTACTGCATTAAAAACTTCGTTATGGTCCACGTCTCCGGCAACCGTAAGCAATGAGTTGTTGGGCCAGTAATATTTATTTTTAATGGCCTCCATCTTGGCTGGCGTTGCCGAAAGGATCACATCATGGTTGCCTATCACATTTTTTCTGCTGAATAAATCGCCCCACAGGTGATGGTTCATGGCCACATGCAGGGTAAAATAAGGGTTGGATTCCGCCCGGCGGAATTCGCCGTTCACCACGACATTTTCCTTTTTCATTTCTACGGAATCAAATTTGGGATATTGAATGGCGGCATTCATGAAATTCAGACCTTTGATGAGGTTAAAGCTGGGAAGGGTGAAAAAGTAATTCACTCGTTCCGTATTGGTGGTGCCGTTAAACACAATACCCAATTCTTTCAATCGCTCCATGAAGGCCTCCTGGCTGGCATATTCTTTGTTGGCCTTAAAGAACATGTGTTCATAGAGATGACTTAAGCCGTTGAATTCAGGCGGCTCGGTATAAGAACCGTTTTTAACCGCTATCTCGATGGTCGCCAAAGGCACGCTGTGGTCTTCCAGCACCAGCACTTGGAGACCATTGGGCAGCGTTTTCAAAAAAATGTTAGATGGCAGGTAAGACTGCGCAAAACCGGTCATAGCCTGCAGCAATAAAACCGATAAAAAAAGATACTTTTTAAGCATAACTTAAAGCTTTTGCGAACAACAGCATAAGAGGGTTCCACAGGAAAGCGCTACGAACCGGTAAGATTTCCGGTTTCGAGAACTAAGTTACATCGTTTTTGCCACAACTTTGTTTTATTTTAGCGAAAACAACAAAAATTACTACCATGAACACACGCCGGGATTTTTTACAAAAGCTTACCACCTCTGCCGTGGTCTTACCCTTTCTGCCGCTAATAGGTTCGACGCGCGGTAAATCCAATGTTTATCAACCCGCTCAACCCGAAAAGATATTGCGGGTTGCCATTATGGGACTGGGCAGCTATGGCACGCGGATATCGGAAGCCATGCAGGCCTGCAAGCGGGCAAAACTCGTGGGGGTCATCAGCGGTACGCCCGCCAAGATCAAACGTTGGCAGGCAAAATACAACATCCCGGAAAAAAACTGTTACAACTACGAAACATACGACCGGATCAAAGACAATCCCGATATAGACGCGGTATATGTAATCACGCCCAACGCGCTGCACCACGATGCTGTACTGCGGGTGGCGGCTGCCGGCAAACAGGTCATATGTGAAAAACCTATGGCATTGAACGCCCGTGAAGGTCACGAAATGGTGGAAGCTTGTAAGAAAGCGGGAGTTAAGTTGCTTGTGGGCTACCGCATGCATTTTGAACCGAACACCCTTGAGATCATCAGGATGCGTGAGGCCGGGGAGTTTGGGAAGACTATGTTCTTCCAGGGCCTGAGCGGCTTCCGCATCGGCGACCCCAACCAGTGGCGATTGAATAAGGAGCTTTCGGGAGGTGGTGCTTTAATGGATATCGGCATTTACGCGCTAAATGGCACCCGTTACATGACAGGCGAAGAGCCCAACTGGGTTACCGCCCAGGAGACCAAAACCGACCCGGTAAAATTTAAAGAAGGGATAGATGAAACTATTCAGTTTCAACTCGGCTTTCCTTCCGGAACGGTCGCTTCCTGTTTATCTAGTTACAATATGAATCACCTGGACCGTTTTTTTCTCAATGGCCGAAAAGGATTTGCCGAATTGCACCCGGCTACCAGCTACGGCCCTATTAAAGGACGCACACACAAAGGAGCGCTGGAACCCTCGCGCGTAAACCAGCAAACCATACAAATGGATGAAATGGCCGGTATCATCCTGGACAATAAAACACCTGTGGTACCGGTAAACGGCGAAGAGGCCGTGAAAGACCTGGCCATCATTGACGCCATTTACAAGGCCTGCGAAACGGGAAGAAAGATCGTCCTGGCATGAGAAACATAGTTCGCGTTCCAGCGCGGAGTCACAAAGCATCGCCCCTGCTAAGGATGTTCAAGCCTCCGAAGACAAGAACGCACGATAAAAGGGAATACCACTTGCATTTGGGGCCTGTTTAAATGCTCAGCCATTGTAAACAACTGTTCCGCCAATGGATAGCGGAGGCCGGAGCCTGTCAGAGGAGCTTCTTTGCATTATTTAACAATAATATCCCTGAGTTTGCCCCTCAGAAAAGGGGTTGCGCTTCCTGTTTCCCTAAAACAAACGTCAAGATAGGCATGCCTGTACCACTTCAATGAATCTACCATTTAAACTTTCCTATCAATGTGTGGCCGTTTTGCGGGTGACTAAAATAAGAGAATGTCAAAAAACCAAGGCCGTCGTATCTTTGCCTCCTCTTTAATACCTTCAAGTTGATGATAAATGCACATTCATTTTGTTATTCACGAATCCTTTGAAGCTCCGGGGGCTTTTCTTCAGTGGGCGGAACAACGTAGACATTCAGTCTCATTCTCCCGGGTGTATAAAGGAGAAACAGTACCTGATAAAATGGATCATATTGACTTATTGATAATTATGGGTGGCCCTCAAAACCCGGCCACCCCCATTGAAGCGTGTGCTTACTTTGATGCAGAAGCGGAAAAGAATCTGATCCGAAAGGCTGTACGCCATAGCAAAGCCATCATAGGGATATGCCTTGGCGCCCAACTGATAGGCGAAGCACTCGGTGCGAAATACGAGCCAAGTCCTGAAAAAGAAATTGGCTTATTCCCTATCGTATTGACGAAAACCGGAAAACAGGACCGCCTTTTTTCACACTTTGAACCAACCTGTATAGTCGGCCATTGGCATAGTGACATGCCCGGGCTGACTCCCGATAGCAAAATCTTGGCTTTTAGCAAAGGATGCCCACGGCAAATCATCGCTTATCAGCCATTGGTTTACGGATTCCAATGCCATTTAGAATTGACGCCAGAAGTCGTGGAAGGCCTAATCGCCCATGCCGAGGAAGACTTATCTCCACACAGAAAATATGCTTTTATCCAGCCCCCCGAAACCCTACGCAATCATTCTTACAGAGCGATGAATAAACTGTTATTCGGTTTCTTAAATAGGCTGGAAGAAGCTTACCTAAGCCACTAGTCTCCCCATATGCAAACGGCCACTGCTATTTTAATGGCTGTTTCAATATGTCCAAAAGCAAACTTTTATGGGTATAAATATCAACACCAGCATTTATCCCGATCATATTAAGTCGGACAAACTCAATATTGGAGTAACATTTAAAATATAACTTACATCTACCACATTGATCGTACCAGGGGCCTTATAAGCTACGCTGATTTATTAGACAGCCGCTACGCCCTACATTTGATTCTCACTTCGGTTGGATACAAAAGCAAGGGGCTGTCTGGATTACATCCTATTCAGTAAACCAAAAGATCAGCGTACTACAGATAACTCAGATAATCCATTAAAGATTTGTTGGATTTTTTATACGTTTTTTTTGCGAATTTCAAGTTTTAGAACCCTTACATTGATAACGAATAGGTCAGGTCACAAAAAAAACGACGAAGAAAATTACCATAAAAAGGAGAACACAAATACTTAGTACTTAAGGATAGTAGATTGTGCTTCCCGAAAATTAAACGTTCTTTTTAAATAATCATATTTCTACATATTCTCCTCCTCAAACCCCGCTTTCAATAGTTTCACCGCTTCTTTCATTTCCTCTTCATTCAGATGGCCAAAGCCCAACCTGAGTGCCGTCATTTTTCTATTCTGATACAAACAGTTTCCAGGAATAAAAAGTCCTTTTTTATGGCAAGTTTTAATCCATCGATTCAGAGACAAGAGTACGTTTAGCTGAAGCCAGAAAGCCAGTCCTCCATGAGGTACAACAAAACTTAACCGGTTAGCAAAATGAATTTCAAGCAACATGGCGAACAAATCTCTTCTTGCCTGATATACCTTCAACGCTTTGCGCCTATATCGGTGAATATCGCCTTCGCGAATTATTTCACCTAAGGCTTGTTCTTTCACCACATCCATTTTCCCGAAAATATTCAGGTACTTATAGGCTTCTTCTACTATATCTTTAGGTGCAACCATAAAATGAAGTTGAAAACCTGGGGTTAGAAATGATCCAAAGCACCCCAGATAAATTACTTTTCCCAAAGTGCTATATTTAACCAGCGGCCATGCGGTTGGCTTCTCATAAGATAACTCAAAGTCAGAATCATCTTCAATGATCACGAACTCATACTCTTCCGACAATTTGATTAGTTCAGTTCGTCTCGCTACGGATAAACTAGTGGTAGTCGGATACTGGTGTTGCGGATGTACATATACGGCCCTGATCTCTCCTCTTTTAAAATGTTCACGAATATAAGACACCCGGATACCTTTTTCGTCCATTGGAATGGTCTTCAGGTTCGCTCCAGCCTGACGAAAGACCATATTCGAAAAATGATAACTCCACTCTCCAACCAAAACCACCTGTTGCGGCTCGACCAATAATTGTGTCAATATATATAAAATCACTTCTTTGCTCTGCGCTGTTAACAGATGCTCGGGGGCAATATGAAAGCTTCGGGTCTGGTTAATGTAATAACTGAGTTGATTTTTGAAAAACGGATTACCGTGCATAGGAAATCCGGATAATTTTTTGATGAGATTTCTCCGTCTTAAAGCCACAGAATAAAATCGGGCTAATTCATTGGTCTTTATAATTCTGTAGTCCAGGTCACCGGCTGTAAAACGATATGGGGACTCGTTTTTCTGATCAGGCGCATCCAGGATAAAACTTTTTCTAAAAGAAAAACCCGCTTTTTGGGGAAATACGTGGCTGTTGCCTCCTACTTTAGACACAGGAAAGGAGTTCTTCACAAATGTCCCTACATTGAGCTTGCTTTCTATCCACCCCTGGGCCCGCAACTCCTCCAACGCAGCCACAATGGTTTTACGGTGAACCCCCAATTCTTTACTCAATATCCGACTACCGGGAAGTTTCTGTCCATCTTCCAGAATACCACGCTGTACTGCATTAATCACCTGGTAGACGATCTGAAGATAGACTGGGTCCACCTTACGTCGATCGATCCGGATAAACTGCGAAAAAGAAACACCGACTGGACTACTCATTTTATTAAATCTGGACTACCAAAAGTAGGGTTTAAATATGAAACTTTGCACCCTGATGTAGAAAAAGGACAAGTATATCACAATAAAAATCCATATCAACTTTGTTAGTATGGAGGAAGATATCAGTTTTTCCAGGTACAAACTCGAACACTACTTAGAAAAAAAAGTTTTATGAAGAAAGCAATCCTCATTTTAGCTGTATCTCTGACCGCAGGAAAAGCATTTTCCCAAAAAACAGATAACGCCTCAAGCCAAATTGGCGATACTTCCCAACTGAACGAAGTGGTCATCAGCGGCAACCGCCTGGACATCCCGTTTAGTGAATCCACAAGAAATATACAGATTATCACAGCCCGGCAAATTCAAAAAATACCGGTTCATTCGATAAACGAGTTGCTCGCTTATGTAGGCGGAGTGGATATTCAGCAGCGCAGTCCCTTTGGAGGGCAGGCGGACGTCAGTATGGACGGTGGTACGTCGGAACAAACGCTCGTGCTACTCAATGGCATCAAACTGATTAACTCACAAACGGCACACAATATGATGAATATTCCGGTGCCGTTGGACGCTATTGACCATATAGAAGTTCTGCACGGTGCGGCTGCCAGGGTATACGGCATCAACGCCCTCACCGGAGCAATCAATATCGTAACCAAAAAGAGGACCCATTCTTTTATAACCGCTGATCTGCAAGGCGGTTCTTCCTTTAAACAAAAAGCACCGGGAGACGGCGAGGGCATCTACGGCGGCGGAAGCCTGCAACTAACGGCTAACTACGGCAATAACAAACAAAGTCAGCTATTGGCCTTCAGCCAGGATCTCTATAATGGACATCGCTATAATTCCGCTCAAAAAGCAACCCGTCTGTTTTACAACGGCACCTATCATTTTAATGAGGCAAATTCGGTAACGGCTTTAGCCGGCTACATGCACAATCGTTTTGGCGCCAACGGCTTTTACGCTGCGCCGGGAGACAAAAACTCCGAAGAGATTGTAGAGACCGGCATTTTCAGTATTTCTTCCAAACACCACATTGGCAGGGTTACTATTTCGCCACGCATTAGTGACCGATATGACAAGGACGATTACCGTTATTTCAAACACAGGTTGAATACCGCCCGTTCCATCCATTATACCAACGCCTTGATGCTGGAACTAAACGGTAGCGTAAAAACCGGTATCGGCGCATTTGGCTTTGGCTGGGAGTCCAGGCTAGGGAAAATCAACAGCTCCAATATCGGAGTACACAACCGTTCCAATCACGGCGTTTATGCAGAATACCGAAAAGAAATGTTCGGAAAATTAATAGCCAATATTGGACTGTATGCCAATTATAATACTGATTTTGGATGGCAGGCCTACCCCGGTATCGACATGGCTTATCTGCTAAATACCTACTGGAAGATCTCTGCCAGCATCGGATCCGGACAACGAATTCCCTCTTTCACCGATCTGTACCTGAACCAGCCGCCGGGCAATATTGGCAACCCCGAAATTCAACCCGAAAACGCCTGGGAATACGAAGCCAATATTCGATTTGATAAAAATGGCTTTGTGGCACAAACCGGAGCCTTTTATCGGAACGTTACCGACTTCATAGACTGGGTACGTCCGAATGAGCATACGCCTTATTCTCCCTTAAACTTCGGAGAAAACAAGATCTATGGCGTCTACGCGCGCGCGCATCAACAATTTTCATTGGGAAATCACCAACAGCTTGGCTACCGGATCAGTTATCATTATTTAAACCCAAAGCCACTTTCGAAAAATGGAGATCAACAATCCAAATATGTGCTCGAAACCTTGAAACATCAGTTCATCGCGGGGGCTTTTTACCGGTATAATAGCTTTTCTATACAACTTACCAATCGCTATATAAAGCGGATGCGCAATAACCCTTATGATGTACTGGATGCCCGGTTGAATTATCAGCTAAACGACTTCCTTGTCTATGCCGATATTTCCAACATTGCCGATGCGCAATACAAGGAAGCGGGGGCCGTACCTATGCCATCAAGATGGTTTAGCCTGGGAGTGCAATTCCAATGGAAAAGACAATAGGGAGCGAACACCTTCCTTCAGGGTTATATGCTGATGTACTTACATTCTCATACCCCGGCAGATCATGAAAAAAATTTCAACACATGCTTACAGCTATCGCTTAAAGCCAATCTAAAATTCCGGTCTTCCTGTTTAATTATAGAAAAAGTTTAATTCGACTTAGGCTGATAAAATAGTGCTTGCGGGTAACGGTTTTAATCTTCTACTTTAGAATAAAAATTTTATCCCTGCCAGGTCCTAGTTTTATTTTTATTCCCGGCTTGTTTCCACTGATCAATATGTTGCCTGCTGCAGTGTATTGTCCAGTTTCACAATCATAAACTCTAACGCCAGCAGATGTATCTAAATGATTAGCCAGGAGAATATCTCCTGTTTGAAATCGATTGGTTGGATTATACGCATATAGAAATTTGGTATTGCCACATTGTACCCCTAAAACCCGAAGCTCCTCCGGCGAAGCAAGGATTTGAAGGGAATCGAATGAGCCTTTACCCGCAACCAGCATTTGATCTAAAATAGTCCTCACCTGTGCGATGTAGGTCACCAGCCCCAATGAATCGAAGTATTCCCACCACCATGACATAGGTAAGATAGGCGTAGGTGAAAATAGGCCGTACCATAGCCCTCTTTTAAAATCGCTTATCATGTCTTCTTTAAACAAGTTGAAGTTTTTAGACCAATCCCATTCATAAGCAAACTCTCCAATCACGTACGGCTTGTGAAATTTCTCTTCGTATTGTTTGACGGTGAAGGGAATGCTCGTAGTATTCCGGTAAATGTGTTTCTGATTAAAATCAATATAGGGTATGGTATTGAGCCCAGGTAAGTCCCGGTGAGAGATACTGGTAGTAACTAAATGTTCGTACGGGTCGGTTTGTTTAATGTACATACTCATGACCTCATGCCAGTGAACAATAGCGGTCGGATCAATTGGATGATCTGGATCCCTATACATGACATTGTCGATCTCATTAAACAATTCCCATGCGGCGACGGCTGTGCTGTATCCCCAACGGGCAATAATATATCTTAACCTATTTTTATACTTGGATTTCGCCCGAGGGTCTACAAAAAAACGTGCCATGGATTCCACGGTTCCTCCGTCTTTTACAGACCAGGCCCCCGGCCCCAGGGTAAGCATAATATAGAGCCCTAACGAATCGGCCAGATGGACCATCCAGTCCATTCGCCTAAGAGCGCTCGGATTAAAATAAGCCTCAGAGGGTTGATAACGCCTGTTGTTAAAATCGCTTTTCCAATCAATGGGTAAATTCCAGCTGCATATCCAGGTACGAAAAAAGTTACCACCTGAAGCCTTCAGTTTTGGCAGCATATATCCGTAGTTGTACTTTGGATTTTCATGCAATTGCTTAAAATATTTTGAATCATCCATCGTACGAGACTCCCAACCAATATTTTCCCCTATTCCCCGGAAAGGAGCTCCATTGTCAAAG
>CAYXRN010000015.1:21321-25673 GCA_964467635.1 uncultured Chitinophagaceae bacterium
AGTTGTTCCCGGCATGCAAAAAACCTTTTCTCCCTGATGAATCTACCTGGAAACGCGTTACGTCCGATGTACTTGTTACTTTCCCATTCTGACTGAACTGAAAATAACAACGATACGCTCCCTCTTCTTGCGGGGTAAATCGCGCCGCCCATAAAGAGGGCTTCCCGCTCACCCCTGATACATAATAACAGGGCAACACCAATTTCTTACCTGAGGGGGCGGTCACGTACATATCCAAAGCAGTCTCCTCCTGCAAGTAAGGATTTCGCCAGTGTCCCGTGAGCCTGATTTCCCAATTCGTTTTTTCATATTGTGCCGGACTACCGGTACGCAAGACGACCTGTTTAATCTGCGCGCGCAGAAAAAAAGCAGTACCCAGCAGCAGCCAAGCTGTCAAATAATATTTTTTCATACATTAAGTTTTTTTATCACTTCCATACAGGCCCTCGCATTATGATAAGGACATTTCCAGAATCCTACCTTCTCGGGTATCGGCAGGGGGTGATTACTACTGTCTGTACCCCATAGCCATTCGCCCTTAGAGGAACGGACATGCTGTTTAACAAATTCCCATACTTTGTAGGAAAGGACGAGGTATTTTTTGTCACCGCTAAGCCGGTACGCATTCACAAACCCCACCATAGCTTCTGCCTGCACCCACCAATGTTTTTCTTTGATGAGCTGCCCGCCTTTTCTCTCATACCACAATCCCCCTGCTGCGTCCAGGCCTTCCAAGGTCGCCGAAACCATCTGCAGGGCCAAGGAGCTATACTTCTGAATCACGTGGGCTTCCTCGATCACTTCGGCTGCTTCCAAAAGCAGCCAGCTGGCCTCAATATCATGTCCATAGGATACGATATTCGTTTTTGACCGCCATTGTTCGTCAAAGAAAAGTCGTAAATGTTTGCTTCTTCGGTCCAATATTTTGTCATAAAAGACTTCCAGCAACTCCAGGATGTGCTTTTTCAACATTTCATCTTTCCATATGCGATACAGGTTGGTATAGGCTTCCAGCACATGCAGATGTGTATTCATGGTTTTTTTCTCATTTTCATCCTTTTCACTCAGCCGCATATCGCCGAGGTCCGTCCACTGCCGGGTAAAGGCTTCCAAATACCCTCCCTGCTTCTCATCATAGCTGTAACGTTGCATATAACGATACAAACCAATGGTTCTTTCTTTGAGTTGATTGTCCGGAAGAATCTTGTAGTATTCGGAAAAAGCATAAACGGCAAAAGCCTGTGCATAGATCTGCTTTTTTTCATCCAGCGGGTTTCCTTTATAATCTATTCGCCAGAATAATCCACCATAGGCCCTATCCCAGAAATAGCCATTAATATATTCAAAGGTACGTTGCGCAGCCTCCAGAAACCTGCTTTCACTAATATATTGAAAAGCAGCAGAAAAAGTCCATAAGATGCGAGCGTTAAGCACAAAACCTTTGTCGGCTGTACCATCAGGAAGATTGTTGCGGTCAACGGCCCCATAGTATCCGCCATTAACCTTATCTGTTGCATATTTTATCCAGAACTGCAAAATATTCTGCAGTTCCGCCCGCAGTTCTGTTCTATATTGTGCTAGCAGCATGGAAACTTTTTTTAAAATAAATCAACCGTTGCCTTTAGTTGTCGTGATCGACATATGCATCTGCCAACGGACGGTTTCTCTTTTCTTTTAGTTCAGCTGTAATTGCTGTAAGTTTATTTTCAGATAACGGGAACAGCGCAATAAAGACGGCTGATAACAACGCCCCGACCGCGGGTAAAAAACTCAGCATCAAACGGATCCCATTTTGCGCCTCTAAACTTTGCACCATATTGGCTTTAAATCCAAATGCGGCCAAAAGCCATCCTGTCAAAGCGCCACCGATGGTCCATCCCAGCTTTTGGGACATGGAAGAAGACGAAAAGATAAGCCCGGTTGCCCGTCGTCCAGTTTTCCATTCAGAATAATCGCTGATATCGGCATACATGGACCACAATAACGGAAAAATAATCCCGGCACATACGCTGATAATAAATTGAAAAATAAATATGAGTACGAGCTGGTCCTTATCGAGCCAATAAAACAAAACGCTCAGCACAGTGGCAATGATCATTGCACCAAAATACGTTTTTTTCTTCCCCGTTTTATTCGCTATCGGCGAAGCCAGTATAACCCCGGCGATATTGGCGCCCTGCCCCAGGACCAGGTATAAGGTAGAATAAGTGACAACAATACCACTTAAAGTAAAGGCCTGGGCATCCACGACATAGTATTTAAAGTAATATAAAGTGGCTCCATCCCGGATGGAATTGAAAATGAGCGCCGCTACACCAGACACCAGCAATATCCACCAGGGCCTATTTCTACAGAGGTCCCGAATATCTATTTTTAAAGCAGAGGCTTTGTCTTTAACAGGTTGTACACGCTCCTTCACACCGGCATAACAAGTCAAAAACAATATCACACAAATCAGAGCGATGACCCCTACAGCCATCTGCCATCCTAATTGTACATCTGTACCACCTCCTACTTTACTAAATACATTGACCAACGGTTCAATTAGCGCAAGCGCTATAAACCCTCCGGAAAAAGCAAAAGCCATTCTGAAAGATGCTAGCGTATTTCTTTCTCTGGGATTGTCGGAAATCACCCCGAGCAATGATGCATAAGGCACATTAATCATCGAATAGATCATCATCATTGCCGAATACGTGATATAAGCATAAATCAATTTCCCCGCAGATGAAAAAGAAGGTGTTGTAAAAGTAAGGAAGCCGATAATACCGAAGGGTATGGCCATAAACAACAAATAAGGCCGGAATTTCCCCCATCTGGACTGGGTCCTGTCAGACATGGCACCCACGACCGGGTCGAAAAAGGTGTCCCACACCCTGGTTACCAGAAACATAGTCCCCACGGCAGCAGCCGATATACCGAAAATATCCGTATAAAAGAACAACAGGTACATCCCAAACAATTTCCAAAACATGGAAGAGGCCATGTCTCCAAACCCATAAGCTATTTTTTCCTTGATTCTTATTCTGCCCGCCATGCATTTTGTTTAATGGTCCGTCATAATTGCCCAATAATCGGTTGTAAAAAATTCTGATTCTTATTAATCATATCCTTTAAGGTATGTACTGAAGCTGAAGACTTGTAACCATCCGGAGGCGTATGCATACAATAATCGACTAGCTGGTCGATGGTTGTAGTTGCCACATGTAGACGGGTGTCACAAGATGCATAATAAATAAAAACCGTTCCATCGTCATCGGCTATCCACCCGTTGACAAATAGCACATTAGATACATCTCCTGTTCTTTCATCGCCCGTTGGAGCCATAAAGTATCCCGCTGGTCGATAAATGATCCGGGTAACATCATCTAAATCTGTCATAAACATGTATAAAACATAACGAAGCCCTGCAGCTGTGTTGCGCACACCATGAGCGAGGTGTAGCCAGCCGACTGATGTTTTTAGCGGTGCGGGGCCCTGCCCATTTTTTTCTTCATAAACCGTGTGGTACACTTTTGGATCAATGATCTGCTCCTGGGTAATGATCGCGTTTTCCATGCTGTCAGAGAAGCCTACACCAATGCCACTACCCTGGCCGGTTTCTATAAAGCCGTATTGCGGCCGCGTATATAACATATACCTTCCATGAACAAATTCCGGATGTAACACTACGTTTCTTTGTTGAGGGGAAGGCGTTTTTAAATCGGCGAGACGCTGCCAGCACCGCAAGTCCTTGGTACGTACGATACCACATTGGGCAATGGCTGCCGAGGGATCGGAAGCCACCTTCTGGGGGTCCGGCCTTTCTGTGCAGAACAAACCATATATCCAGCCGTCTTCGTGCTTGACCAGGCGCATATCATACACGTTCGTATCAGGAACTGCTGTTTCCGGAATTTCAATGGGCTCGTCATGAAAAATAAAGTTGTCGATACCATTGGAGCTCTCTGCAATGGCAAAAAAGGATTTCCGGTCCCAACTCTCCACTCTAGCAACGACCAGATATTTACCCCCCCACTTGATGGCTCCTGCATTGAATACCGCATTGATTCCAAAACGTGTCATCAAAAAAGGGTTGGCATGGGGATTTAAATCATAACGCCAAAACAAAGGGGTGTGCTCAGCGGTAAGAACAGGGTTTTTATACCTGTCGAAAATACCATTTCCCAATGACTCTCTCACATTAGGCTTTTTTATTAGTTCCTGGTGTACCTTCCGCAACGCGTTTAACCGTTCATTAAAATTCATTCTAGTTAATAATTAATTTTACTTTAAAAACTAATAGGTAGTCATATCATACATTTCGATTTGCTGTCCATTTGACGGCCAGCCTCCCGATGTACGATGGGTAG
>CAYXRN010000015.1:25683-36296 GCA_964467635.1 uncultured Chitinophagaceae bacterium
AATTCACCCCGGGGATTTGTAATGACAAAACATAATTACCATCTACATAGAAATCTACCTGGCTGTGGTTGTTATAATTTACCTGGCATTTAAAAGTATGGTAGCCGTTGTCTCCTGTGGATATTGACTGATAAATATACTGGCCGGGGCTCTGCAGGTACGCTTTTAAGACATTGTCGTTCAGTGTTTTTACAAAGCCCATCTCCCTTCCGGTCCAGGAGGTTACATTATCACAGATAAATACCGCCATTTCATTAGATCCATCCGGTGCATTGCTGCCACCTTTAAAACATCCGGTAAACTGCATGCCTGTAGCATATTGACCGCCATTTTGCTGGGCGCCCAAATAATTTGGGCTGCATGCCGTACCACCTACTGGCACACAAATGCCGTTGGTTCCCTGAATGTAGTATGGCTTAGTCGAACAGGACTGCCATAGGCTGAACGAATGGGGAGAGATCAGGCTATTGAGCATTACAGCCTCGCCTTCATAAAAAGAATCCGTCCTTATTGAACTCATGTTGCCAGCGTTCCGCTTTTCTGATAAACCATTTACAGGCTGAGTAGTATGTTTTGTACAAGCTGAAAAGCATAAACCGGAAAGCAAAATAATATTTGCTACAGTTGATCTGTTTAAACTCTTTTTCAAGTATATAGATTTTCAGGTAAAGAAAATAACCACCAAAAAATTATTCATGCCACCCTGGCATCTCATCCAGGGAAAGTACCCTGGGAGATAAATAAAGTGCCTTTATTTCCGCATCAGAGTTACCAGTGAATACCAATTCGGACCAACCCATAAAAAAAGTCCACTTAGGTTGTGCTACCAATACAGATGACGAAGGTAATTTCTGACATTCTCCTATACCCATCGGCTTTTCGCCGGCCGCTTTCAACATGATGTTATACTTTTCAGTCGTATAACCGCTCGCATCATAGACATCTAACGCGATCACATCCCAATAATCATCCCCGGGGTTATAGGTTTTCACATCACTTGCAAGGCTGCCAAAATCCTGTAGATCCCAAACCCAGATCAGGTTGGTCAGTCCTTTTGTTTTAGTCATGTAATCGTGCATCATCCGATAGAGCGCCGCGGTACCTTCCGGGCCCGGACGACCGCCCCACCAGAATTTACCCTGATTCATTTCATGCAGCGGTCTCCAGAAAACTTCCACTCCTTTATCTTGCAAGTATTTAAGGTAAACACATACCCGGTCTATCATAGCTTTCCATTTTTTATTCAGATCGCTTCCACTGGTGAGCAGTTCCTTCCACTGCGCATCAGATAAATGACTTAAGACCCCCTTGCCGTCGTCAAAACTGCAGGGTTCACCTAGAGCGGGGTTACAGGCATGCCACATAATATTTACCATAGCGCCTTGCTGCCACTGTTTCAACGCTTCATCCACCATAATTTGACGGTTGTTGATATTATCCTGCTGAAACAGGAAATCACCGCTCCACATTCCAGGATATTCTCCTGTTAATGCATGTATCGAATCTGTCCATCTTTCGGGCTTCGCATTGGGTTCCCTGTTATGGATACCGCCTATCGTTTTATCGCCTGATATGCTGTATAAAAAATTGAGCGATGTAAAGGGGGTAGTATCCGCTACGGGTGGATCCGGCTCCACTTCCGGCTTTTTATCCGCCTTGCAGGAAAAAAGGGCTATCAGGAAAAACAATGTCAAGGTGTTAAAAAACATTTTCTTCATGTCTTACTTTTTAATTTAATTAATACTCACTGTACTTTTTTTACTTCAATCCAATATTTTCTCGGACGCTTAACAAATTTATCATAATCAGAGTAAATATGATCCCAGTCATCTGTACCATTTAATATAAACTCAAAAGCCTTATTCGGGATCGTTTTTTTCAGCCCGTTGCCAAGATCAATGGTTTGCGCACTGATAAAGGTGCCCGTAGACATGCTTCCATCGGCAAAAGTGAAAGTGATGGTATTGGCTGTATAATCGTGCTCCCATTTACCTTCCCCTTTAGGAATTTTTCGATAAAAGTGATTGACATCCGTTTCCGGGTCCATCACATACATAAAATCTGCATACTGGCCATCAGCTCCGGCATCATTCATCACCCTACCGTAGGTTTTCCCATCAGAGGTTACGCCCTCAAATGTAAACGTAAGTTGATTGTCCAACTCTGACTGCGGCCCACCGGCAGCAGGCCAAATCCAGGGCTTATCCGTAAGGAACAAAACCGCCCCGCCACCGTATTCCGGGCCTGTACCTCCATATAAGCTGAGTCCGGTAATCTCATACGTACCCAAAAGCGGTTCATTAAACGGAACCAATGCTATAGTCCACTGCCGGGTTTCGCCGGTTTGGGAGGTTACGGTATAAACGGCCTGATTGTTGTTTTTGGCAAAGTTTATTGGTTCTCCTGATGCAGGTTCAATAGTAGCTTTATAAGAAACCCGAATCGTCGGTTTCACACTGGAAAGGTCTGTTCCTTCCTGCATGAGCACGTTTACCCAAACCTTTGAGCTGTCCCTGTTGATTACGGCGGGCCCCACCTGTACCAGCCCGTCTCCAAGCGTAACTGCTTTTATGGCTCGTTCATGGCTTTTAATGCCATCAAAAGGGTCTTTCAAACAAGAAGATAAAAACGCTATCCCTAGAAAGAAAACCGACAGGTTTATAATCGTAAAATAATGTCTTTTCATTTTTATAAATTGATGAAGTGTATGTATTATTGGATCAAGGGGTTGGTATCTATCTCCTGTTGCGGAATGGGGAAGAAATAAGCACCACTGGTAATATGCTTTCCATACTTTTGTTCTAGTACCTTCTCCATAGAATGGGTACGACGAAGATCAAACAGGCGATTACCTTCAAACGCAAGTTCCCAAGACCGTTCCCTAATTACAGAATCACGAAATGCCTGAATACGTAATCCCTCCGTCAAATCATTTAGTCCAGCTCTTTGTCTTATTTTATTAATAGCCGCATAAGCCTCGGGGGTCGGGCCACTGGCTTCAGCATATACCAGAAGAATATCGGAATACCGAATCACCGGCGAGTTAGCACTTGTGGCATCTCCCACGCGGTTCGGATCAAGGTATTTCCGGCAAAAAGGGCGGCTTGTTCCAGTTATACTTAAATTATGGACATTGCCATCCGGATCTTTTACAGTAGATACGATAAGCTCCGTTTTTCGTTTATCATGATCTGCATAACTGTTGTATATGCCCGGCTCGGTAAGGAAATGGTTCCATCCGGCGGCTATTACGGTTCCGTCCGGCAAGGTCATATCAAATCCACTACCAACATAAGGAATAAACATAAGCGGCAATTTGGAATAGTTTCCTTCGTTTTCGCCTGTTCGATCTACTGCTACATCAAATATGTGCTCGGTAACGTTAGACGGGTTTTTATATTTTTCCAGGTTCCATATATCCAAAAGGTTATCAGTAAAGCTGTATATGGACTGATCGTTAATCACTTTACCGGCATAGATTTTTGCCTTTGCATACAGCTCATCTACGCCTTGTACAAATTCGTAACCGGGAGAATCGGAGCTTTTGGCGGAGGCCAGTTGAAGATACACCTTGGATAACAAAGCCCAAGCCGCCACTTTATTGGCACGGCCTTCGATCTTTTGCATGCCCATCATTTGCTCCGCTTTCTGAAGATCGTTGATAATAACATCATAAATATCCTTGATTGAAGATTTAGCGACCGGGATCTGGTCCGCCGTCACAATCGGCTCTAATCGCAAGGGAACTTCACCAAAGAGGCGCACCAGGTTAAAGTAGTTTAGGGCTCTTAAAAAGTATCCCTCGCCGAGCAACTGGTTCTTTTCAGTTTCATTCATATTCACACGCGGTACGTAGGTAATAACTGCATTAGCACGGGTAATTGCCACATAGATATAACTCCATATATCGTTAAGAAAAGAGTTAGTAGAAGTGGGACGCAATTCATCCAGTTCAAACTGATCTGCGCCCGCATCGGGTTTCTGTGTAAGATCTTCGGTTGGTTCTTCCGTTACGATATAATATCCCCGGGAATAATAACCCACTTTGGGAAGAATGGCATAAGCGTATACGACAGCCGCCTCTGCATCTGCAGCCGTTTTATAAAAGTTGTCTGTCGATAATTCACCATAAGGTACTTCCTCTAGCTTAGAACAGCCCGCCAGAATAAGAAGGCCAAATAGTGCGAACGATATAATGCGTTTATTTTTCATTTTAATATAGTTTAAGGATGCTGAGGTTAAAATCCAATATTCAGTCCGAAAGAGAAATCTCTTGTCTTAGGATACGTCCCTTCAAAGATTCCATTTTCACTTACTTCGGGATCAAAGCCGGCTGGAAACTTGGTAAAAGTGTATAAATTATTCGCGGATAAATACACCCGGAAGTTATCTACCCACTTTATAGTTCCCGGTTTAAAATCATAGCCTAAGGTGACATTTTGTATTCTAAGGAAAGAGCCGTCCATAACAAACCAATCAGATGCCCAGTACCCCCGGTTGGCATTTACGCGCGGGTACGCATTATTACGATTATCGGGCGTCCACCGCTGCAACTGCGCACTTGGCGAAAACTTTCTCAGGTTAAAAACCTCATTTCCCTGCACCCCGTATAATTGAACGCTTAAATCAAATCTTTTATAATTGAACCTTGTATTGAAGCTGTAATAGAAATCGGGATTGGGATCTCCGATGATCGTTCTGTCATTAGCATCCACCACACCATCTTTGTTGAGGTCTACGTATTTTATTTCACCGGCTTGTGCTTTCTCACCGCTTAGTCCTGCTTCAAACCCCTCTTTCTCATTTTGGATAATACCGGCTGTTTTATAACCATAAAACGCGTACAATGGCTGGCCCACGGTGTAAGAAGTTACTGCCTGGCGAACCATTTCTATGTAATAAGAGCCAAAGACTTGTTCTGATTCACCCATATCCACTACCTTGTTCCTGTTCGCTGAAATATTACCGCCAACACTCCACTGTAAGGGTCCGGTTAAAATATTTGCTGTCATGCCCAGCTCGATACCTTTATTGTTAATAGTTCCGTCATTTACCCACTGACGTCCATAGCCGGAAGAAGGCGCTATTGTCCGTTCTCTTAACAGGTCAAAAGTAGTTTTATCATAATAATCGGCCGTGAGGGTAAACCGCTGGTCAAAGAGGCCCAAGTCAATCCCTATGTCTAATGACCTTGTTGTTTCCCACTTCAGGCTACGATTGGCGAGGCCGCCGAATAACTCCAGACTCTGTTGGTTCAATCCCAAGCTGATACCAGGACCATACCCGGTTTCGAAGGTAGTACCATTCCAGTATTTGGCGGTTCCCAGCCTGTCCAGGGTTTGATAAGGTGCAATACCCTGATTACCCGTTAATCCATAGCTTACTCGCAACTTTAACTCGGAGACACTTTCCATAGCATTCATAAAATTTTCTTCATTGATTTTCCATGCTACAGCACCTGAAGGGAAAAAAGCCCATTTATTATTTGCACCAAATTTTGAAGAGCCGTCTGCTCTAGCAGTGAAGGTAAACAAGTAACGACTTTTAAAAATATAATTAAGTCTTCCAAGCCAGGAATTCAAGACCGTTTTAGTCAGATCGTTATCTACTATTTGTGTCACCGCGCTATTTAGATTTTCATTTTCCAGATTATCATTTACAAAGTTTCGTCCCGTAAGATTGCTTGTCCTTACGACATTAGTTTCCGTAGTATAGCCAGCGACTACATTTAAGCTATGGTCAGCACTGAATTGCTTATCAATCGTAAAGAAATTTTCAAATACGATCTGGTTTCCTGCCCAATTGCTTATAGATCCCTGTCCATTAAATAAATGACCTGTGTTGGTAACATCTTTCGGATCATACCGGTCTCCAATAGCGTTTCCGTATTTATCGCTGAAGCGAGATCTGAACTGAAGCCAGGGCATAATCTGGATATTGACAAATAAAGAACCCATCAGGTCTGTGGTTTTATCTGTCGATAAAACTTCATTTGCCAGCGCAATCGGATTACCGAAATCCTGTGCACCGGTTTTAAAGTAGTTACCCGAAGAGTCATATACCGGAAATATTCTAGACCTTCCCACATAGTCAGAAAGTTGTAAACCCTTATTTTTTGTTCGCGCTATAATCACATTGGCACCTGTAGTTATCGCGTTGGTCAGCTTTTGATTCAGGTTCAACCTCGCTGTATATTTATCATACCCGTTTTTGATAGCAATTCCCTGTTGGTCAAAATAATTTAAAGAAATGGCATACTTTGTTTTTTCCGTTCCGCCATAAGCAGAAAGCGTATAATTTTGCGAAATCGGATTTCGCAATATCAAATCAGCCCAATCTGTATTGTAAGGCCACTTTGGTCTGTTGGGATCTAAGCCTCTTAACTCAGCAATAGAAGGATAATAGGTACCTTCCCGTACCTGCCCCACAAAAGGCTGATCAATACCACCATTGAAAGCCGCTTCATTCGCAATAATAGCTTCCTGAATGGGATCCTGCCATATATCCAATTGGTGAGCTAAGGTGGAAACAGATGTAATTGCACGAAATGAAATTCGGGACTGCCCGGCTTTACCTTTACGGGTAGTAATCATGATCACACCGTTGGCCCCTCTCGAGCCATAAATGGCGGCGGAGGAAGCATCTTTTAGGACTTCAATAGATTCGATATCATAAGGATTTATCTGCTTCAGATTGCCGGCGTCTCCCCACGGTACGCCGTCAACCACTATTAAGGGGCTGTTATCCCCATTAATAGAACTCGACCCTCTTATCCGAACCGTAACTCCCGCACCCGGTCGACCCGAAGGGGCGACTATATGCAGCCCTGGAACCTTTCCCTGTAAAAGCTCCCCCACTGAGGAGGCAAGCGTTTTATTTAAATCGTCTCCTTTAAGCGTCGCCACCGCCCCTGTAAGGTCGCTCTTTTTGGTCGTACCATATCCTACTACCACCAGGTCCGATAATGTGTTGCCTTTGCGCTGCAAAACAATATTAAATATTGATTGTCCGCCAATTGGGACTTCCCTGGTTTGCATTCCTATATAGGAAACAACTAAAATGCCCGTGTCACCGGGTACTTCTAAATTGAACGCACCATCCCCATTGGTAATGGTAGCGACGTCTTCCCTCCCTTTTATTCTAACAGAAGCACCCGGTAGAGGGTCTCCCTGCACATCAGAAACGGTGCCGGAAATATTTTCCTGTGCATGAGCATCGTAAGAAGAAGCAGTCATCAGGAAGAGCAGCGTTATAAAAAGGTAAATTTTTTCTTTCATTATGTATAAGATTTTGTAAGGACAAAGCTATCATTGATTCCATTTGGATTATAATACTTTTTTGACCATTTGAAATGTTTTTTTATCTTGCCCTTAAGTTCTTCCATTGGCATTACATTTAGTTATATAAATTTTAAATATAATTGCCAATGGCTATCAATAAGATATAATCAAAAAGAAAATCACTTTCCTTATGAAACCTGCTTCAAAAATCTCAGCCTCTTCCAAAATATCCGTTACTTATGATGCATTTTTATCCCATCTAATAGATTTTTGACGCTAATGGCAGTATTTTGTACTTATTGAATAAAGCCGCTAAAAACCAAATGGCATGTATAAAAATATTTTACACGAAGTAACCCCCTTAACGGAAGGAGACTGTTTCACACTTTTTTACCGGCAGAAAAAACAGTTTGACTTTCCCTTGCATTACCACGAAGAATTCGAATTGAACTTTATCATGAACGCTAAAGGTGCCAAAAGGATCGTCGGCGATCATGATGGAGTAATTGACGACGTGGAACTGGTACTAACAGGACCCAGCCTACAACATGGATGGTTCAATCATGAATGTAAAAGCCCTGAAATAACCGAAATTACCATACAGTTTCACAGGGACTTGTTGGATGAAAATTTATTGCGCCGAAACCAGCTTAGCTTTATTAAAGCCATGCTGGAGAAATCAACCAGGGGGATTCTGTTTTCCAAAAGTACGGTTCAGCAAAATGTGCCACGGATTATTGAGCTTAGACATAAACAGGGCTTTGACTCGGTACTTGAATTGTTATCTATACTTCAAAACCTTTCTACTTCTCGTAATATGCGCATTCTTTCAAGCCATGCAATTGGAAGCAATGAAAGCTTTTCTTATAACAGCAGGCGTATACAAAAAGTACTTCAGTTTATGAATAAAAACTTCGACAGGGTCATAACCCAGAGCGAGGTAGCCAATATGGTAAATATGACAGAAGGATCCTTCAGTCGCTTCTTTAGAAAAAAGACGGGGAATACCTTTATAAGCAGCCTTAATCAAATCAGAATAGGCAATGCCTCCCGTATGTTGATCGATACGACCAAATCTATCCACGAAATCGCGTATCATTGTGGCTTCAATAATATTTCTAATTTTAATCGCATTTTCAAAAATAGAAAATATTGCACTCCGAAAGAGTACAGAGAACACTTTTCTTCAAAAAGGATATTCATATGATAAATATACACCGGTTGCCTGACGGCCATCGGTATTTATCATTAGTTTTCTTTAACTATGGCAGTAAGCTTCCACCTTGCACTATATGCCTTTATTCAAATTCTGCAGACCGGTTCTCTATCTTATCAGATATCTCGTGATTTGCAGATAGTAGCAGTCACTCCGTCTTATTTCATAAATAATTCGTCAATGCACAAAAGCCATACCTTCCCTGATGCAGTATCCGAGTCGCAAAGGCGGACTGTTGACCGTAAATTAACTATTTTCATTGTGTAAATTGAAGGAATATCCTATGCAAATTGAATATTTTTTATACATTTGCTCTTTAAAACATCAAAGTTATGCCCGATTTTATTTCAAGAACGATTACCGATTATATGCTCAGTCAGGGTAAAAAATTTCCTGTGCTTGGGCTCACCGGCCCCCGCCAATCGGGCAAGACAACGTTGCTTAGAAATATTTTTAAAGATTACGATTACGTGTCTTTAGAAACACCGGACAATCGAACTTTCGCTTCAGAAGACCCTCAGGGCTTTCTGAACAGGTACAAAAAAAGGGTTATTTTGGACGAAGTACAACAGGTACCCGAATTATTCTCCTATATCCAATCCCGGGTAGATGAATCCCCGGAAATGGGACAATATATCCTTTCTGGATCACAGAATTTCCAACTCATGGAAAATATCTCACAGACCCTGGCCGGCAGGATTGTATTATTTAAGCTGCTGCCCTTAGATTTTAAAGAGTTAAAGACAAGAAGTTTGCTCAACCCTCCTTTTGAGGATATCTGTTTTACGGGATTTTATCCGGCTATTTTTGACAGAAACATAGAGGCGCCTGTTTTCTATAACAGTTATATAGAATCCTATATCGAAAAGGATGTGACTGCTCTGGTTAATATTCATAACCTGAATCTATTTCGCAACTTTATCCGGCTATGCGCCCACAATGCAGGGCAACTGTTGAACATGAGTTCACTGGCAAAAGCAGTTGGAATTTCGCATACTACCGTCCGTTCCTGGCTCTCCATTTTACAAAGCAGTTACGTCTTGTTTTTGTTACCGCCCTACTTTGATAACTTTAAAAAACGATTGGTGAAAAGCCCGAAACTGTATTTCTATGATACCGGTTTACTCTGTCATTTATTGGATATTCGCGAGCCTTCGGATGTAAGCGACAACAGGCTGAGAGGTAACATTTTTGAAAATCTGATAATTGCCGAATTTCAAAAAATGAATTACCATCAAACGCTGCATAATAATTACTATTTTTGGAGGGACAGCAATCAACATGAGGTAGATTTATTGTTGAAAAAACCAAAGCAATTTTCCATTTTTGAAATTAAAGCTACGCAAACCATTAAGCCTTCTTTGTTTCAACAGATGAATTATTTTGAATCTATTGCAAGGCCTGAAAAAGTGGAAAAAACGCTCGTTTACGGCGGTTTGGAAAACCAAAATCGTTCAAAATACAACGTCTTAAGCTGGTTAAACATCAACGATGAATGGTTAAAATAACCTTCGTGATAAAGCCTGTCAATTTCAAAAATACTATGATCTTGATGAAATAAAATTTCAGAAAATTTTTCAACCCAACTTACGATAAACATGAAAAATTCTCTTTTTCAAACAGTCTATCACAGCCCCTATCTCCATCAAAAAGACTACGGACAAATTGCAACGGCTCATAGCCGACTGGAAGTGGAAAAAGGAACGATATTGATGAAAGCAGGAAAAACAGTCCGCGGATATTATCTCATAGAAAGTGGGTTGTTCAGGTCTTTTGTGCATGACTATAACAGCAATGGCAATGATCGCTTCCTATTGGGTGGGCGTTACCGATACCTCGCTGAGCAGAATTCGAAGAGAAATGGTAAGCGTTAGCGTTTCTTGTCATTTGGCAAGTCTATTGTCTTTGTAAGGCAAAAATTTTGCGTCATTAATCAATTAGAAAAATAGAATACGATGAAAAATGTAGTAAATTGGTTTGAAATGTATCCATTCTAGCAACTACGTCCTTGAACCTTTTTAAAATTTCTGGGATAAAATTTCTCAAGGTCGCAGGTCTTTGCATCCTGGATATTATCCAACACGTATTTTAGCCAATGGGCCGGGTTCACTCCTTCA
>CAYXRN010000016.1:0-35369 GCA_964467635.1 uncultured Chitinophagaceae bacterium
TACAGCAGATTCTGGTTCTGTTTGTCCGGGTTCGAATCCTGGTCGGGCAACCTTTAAAGCCCAGGTGATGGTTTATCAATTATCTTTTTCTGCTGATTCCATCTCATTTAATCATTTGTGCCTTACCTCCAATCCAAATACCTCATAATGAAAAAGTACATTATCGCATTTCTTATGCTACCCTTATTGTCTGCCTGCGAAGGCAATCACTCCACAAATGATAAGGCAACAGGAAAAGAAGAAGAAAGTGCCCTTACAAAGCTTTCCCATGCAACAAAAGCCATCAAATCTCTAGCCGGCTCGGGAAAGAACATGGAAAAACTGCAAAAAATGACACCACTCACCAACAACCAGTTCAAAGCCTGGCTACCGGAAGAAGTGAGCGGCATGAAGCGCATCAGTTATTCTGCCGGCGCCGCAGGAATGGTCGATATTTCCAGTCTTTCCGCTGCCTTTTCCGCCCCCGATAAATCTAAAAAGTTGGAAGTCAGTATAATAGATGGTGCCGGAAAAACAGGATCCGCGGTGGTCAGCCTTATCCGCATGGAATTAAGCCAGGATTTCGAGCGGGAAGATCAGGATCAAGTTGAAAGGACAGTAGAGCACAATGGCCACAAAGCCATACTGACTTATGATAAAAGTAACAAAACCACCGAGATCCAATTTCTTGAGAACGGCCGTTTTTGTATAACGGTCACCGGCAAAAATATGACGACCAATGAGGTTTGGGAGGCCATCGGGAATCTAAATACAGATGAGTTGGGTTAAAACTATTTTTAATTTCTAACAAAAAGCCGTCGAGCCCCGTTGCTTAAAATCAGTTTTTTAAAAGCCATTCACCTTTTAATTGGGTAAAAACGGCTTTAGGAACGGTTACATGTAAATAGAATGGTTATTTTTAAAGAGGAGGCCAAACTATAAAAGCCAATGATAAGGTTTATCCTTACTTTTCGCGCCATTATGCTCGCTTGCGCAACCAGATCGAATACGGGCAACAAAGCCTAAAGGACAAGGACAACGACATAGAACAAGTAGAAAATTATTTTAACAGCGATTCAGTTCACCTAGTGCGTATTCGTCCAAAATTTGAAAACACCGGATTATTTCCCTTGTACGAGAAAGCAGATACTTTAGAGTTCAAAGCCTCCTTTACCAAACAACCCAACCCTTTGATACCCCTTGAGAAACAGCAGCGAAGATTACATATTGGAAACGCAAAAAGTAAATAACAATAACCTCTGAATGCAATATTTACAATGACCTTTCTTTACGGTTGAAAGGACAGAATCACTGTATCAGCATATTGTTTACCCGCTCTAACACCTATAGCTTTTAACTTATTTTCTCCTTTTTTCAATCTTACAGCAGGCCAGATAAGGTCTTTCGTATTTTCTCCTTTTTGGGAAGCAGGCAATAACCTGCTGTTCAGATATAGTTTCACATCCGTCAAATTGGAAAACACCTCAATCCTTTGAACCTGTTCAGTTCGTTTCTTCAATCGCCTGCCAGCTATATGTATAACCGGCTCTTTACTCCAATTAGCTTTATACCAAAAGAAGGCGTCTTTTCTTGTTTGTCGGTCAAAAGTAACCAACCCTTTTAAGTTACGGTCTAATACTCCTCCCCTGTTCCAGCCTCCGGGAACACAAAAATCAAACATGTTCCATACATAGGAAGACAACAGGTAAGGATGCTTTTCTATGGCTGTCCATTGGTGTACATGCAGTTTGGTTTGATATTCTTCCGGAAAAAATTGTCCGGAAATGACATTCTTCGGTTTCTTTACCTCTTCGGTATGCTGACTCGCATTGCCGCCCGCACCATACTCAGCCAAAACTACATTATAGTCCGGATAATTTTCTTCCAGGCCTTCCAACCAGTCCTTGATATCATCCATTTGGCCCACGTACCAGCCATAGTAGCGGTTCATTGCCTGCACATCGGCCATTAAATTCATCGGGCGGTGCATAGTTCCATATCCGTTAGTGGAAACTGTATACCTATACGGGTCCAAAGTCTTTGCCAGATCGTTCAATTGGTGTGTTAGTCTTGCCGGGTATCCTGTAGCATACTTGGTATAAACCTCATTATGCAATCCCCAAATAAATATGGAAGGATGATTGTAATTTTGTTTAATTAATTCTGTCAGTTGTTGTTTGGCATTGGGACCTTCCTTACCTGACCAGGCATTCACAAAAGGGATTTCGGCCCAAGCTAAAATCCCCATACTGTCGCACATGGAATAAATAATATCGGCCTGCTGGTAATGCGCGAAACGGACGGAAGTCGCGCCAATATCCTGGATCATTTTCATATCCACCCGCTGCATAGAATCGGTCAAAGCATTGCCATACCCCCACCAGTCCTGATGGCGGCAAACACCGTACAGGCGATAAGGTTCACCGTTTAGGAAAAAGCCTTTCCCCGGTTCTATATGAAAAGAACGGATGCCCAGCGGCTGACTCACCTCGTCTAACAATTTCTCATCTTTTTCTATCCTGACATCTACTGAATAAAGATAAGGATCTTTACGGCCGTCCCACAAATGCGGCTGCATGACAGGAAGGGGTAGCTCCACAGTCGTTATGCCTTGTGAAGAAACAGAACTTTCGATAGTGGAAGCCTGGACCATTTGTCCACCTTCGTCCCTCAAAATGGCTTTTACATGAACAGTTTGAATATGATCCCATTTATTTTCCAGTTTAACTTTAACCGCGATTCTCGCTGATTCTTCAGAAACATCATGCTGACTGATGTATACTCCTGAAGAGGCATAATCCAAGGTAGTGATATTAATCTTGCCAGTTACAATCAAATTCACATGCCTGTATATTCCACCATAATTGGCAAACAAGCGGTGATTAATTGGAATAACGTCTGGTCTGAGTTTATTGCTGGCCTTCACCATAATTAGATTATCCGTCCCAGGTTGAACCGCGTCTGTAATCTCGAAACAAAAAGCGGCATACCCTCCTTTATGTTCGCCTATATACCGCCCGTTGACATAGACATCCGCCACATTTCCCACGCCTCCAAACCGAAGGAACAATCTTTTCTCTTTATATTTTTCCGGTATAGACAACGATTTTTTATACCATCCATCCCCTTCATAATAAGTGGTATCCCGCTGCATATCCAAGTTGTTCCACGTATGCGGAAGATGGATCGTTTCCCAGGCAAGTGCATTAGTGTCGCTTTCTTTAGTAATAGTCCCTTTATAAAACTGCCAGTTCTTGTCAATTCTTTTTACCATTCTCCCCTGCTGTGCCTGAACCGATAAGCCAACGCCTATGAACAAGATAAATAATGTGGCAAAGCGGATTTTTAACATTGGTCTATGTTTTAGCAGGTTGATAATCGTCTGTGACTGATTTTTTTCCTGATTGAATTTCCAGTACAATAACGTAAGGTTGATCATGTTCTTTTTTATCCAGGTGAATAAAATATTCATTTTTACCGATCTCTTTCCGCTTCAAATTGACAGAAGGCTTGCTTATCGGATAATTTTTAATAATTCGTACTCCTTTGGGCACTTTTACACGAAGGTTCCCCGATACAGGCGTATTGAACACAAGCATGTAGATTTTTTGATTTGCAGTATCACTGGTGTAGTAACCCCAATCCTGCTTCTGCCAGCCATCCGCATGATCATTGCCGTAAATAGCCGCTCCGTTTACTTTCATCCATGCTCCAATTACTTTTGCCGCATTTTTTTCTTCTTCTCGGAAAGTACCGTCTCCTTTAGGTCCAAAATTGATCACAAAGTTTCCTCCCATAGAAACGGTATGAGCCATCATTTCCAATAATTCTACAGGCTTTTTAACATGTCCATTCCATATAGCATTATATCCCCACTGATTCACTGGAATGGTCATAATACATTCCCAATCATAATTAGTTACTTCAGTATCCGTAACCGATGGGAGTTTCCTTTCCCAACCCGAGGCGTAATCACCCATCAGGTTCCCATTAGAATCAAAATGGCGCTTTCCATAGTCGTCGGCACGCATGCGGCTGTTGATGAGCAGCCCCGGATGAATCCTTTTCAGATATTGTGCCAATTCATAACTGAATTTTCCATCAGACTCCCAGGAATCATTCCAGGTGCCATCAAACCAAAGCCCAATAACCGAAGGGTATCGGGTTAACAATTCCGTCAATTGGTTTTTTACATACTGATTATACCTGGCATTTGCCAGACTGTCTTCCTCAGATTTGATACTATAACGATAATCAGGGTGATGCCAGTCCAAAATGGAATAATAAAAGGCAACGTCAATACCGACCTTGTTGCAAGCTTTTACTACCTCTCCTATCAGGTCTCTTTTAAAAGGAGAAGAAGCCACATCAAAGTCGGTATATTTACTGGGCCAAAGGCAAAAACCCTCATGATGTTTGGTGGTGATTCTCAAATACTTCACGCCCATTTCTTTGGCCATAGCTGCCCATTTATCCGCATCAAAATTTACTGGGTTAAATTGATGAATTAATGCAAAATAAGCGCTATCGGGAATATGAGCCCAAGCTTTGATCCACTCGGCCGCACCATTGTAGTGTTTCCCCTTCCAGGAACCACCAAGAATGGAATATAAACCAAAGTGAATAAATTCACCAAAGCGCATCTGCCGCCAGTGATTCATAGCCGGATCCCGGCGGATACCCGGGTGATGGTCTCCCCACTTTAATGGGATGGAATCATTGGAATTTGCAAAGCACATCGTAGTACAAAGGCCTAAAAATATAAACAGGGTTACTCTTCTGATATAATTTTTCATTTTTGGGTATTTTTCTTCTTGTAAAACTCATTTTCAAATCTATCCAACCATAGGGTTCCCATCCAGCCCCAATCTTCTGAAATGCCAATGCGAAGCCAATAGAATATTTGCGGCGCAATATCAATATTTCGAATAGAAGCAACTACAGGCACATTGCTGCTGGGCGCTGCACAGCCTTCAAAGGTCTCTATCAAATCCCACAGATAGTCTCCTTCCAGTTCAAAATCATTACCAGAAGGACTCAAATCCTTAAATAAATTACCAGAGCCATCGTTACAGGGCCAATAACCAATGAGGTCATCCTTATAATCCTTTATCAACTCATCAACATCTGGCTTGCAAGCCATACTATCAATTACGGCATCTGGCAATGCGGTTTTCCATATCCGTACATCTTTAATTATCTCACTTGAAGTTCCTCCTCCATATCCAGATACGTGTCCCAACTTGAGCGTTTCATCATTGGAAACATCAAGCCCTGTAATATCCGCAGTACTACCCGGTTTACCATCCGTATAAACTGTTGCTTTTCGTTTACCATCCTCTAAAAATACTTTCAACGCTAACGTATGCCATACATTAAGCGATATCATGTCGCCCGGGATATAAATTTGGGATCCGCTTGTAGACACCATATAAGAGCGCCAGTTCCCATGCCCACCGACAAACATCATATCCCACTGAGGATGACCGCTGCCGTAAGAAATATCGGTCTTGGAAAAAAAGGCGGGGTTATAAGATCCAAAATCCGTAGGCTTAATTCTCAGTACCACCGTATACTCACCGGAATTACCAAAGTTGTAGAGTCCATTATTGTCCGAAACAACAGCTCGAGCATCATTTTTTAGAAGCTGCACACCATTATCATAGTTGAGTCCCGGAATATTCAAGGATTCAAAATGAGGATTATAATATGCCGTAAAGACTTGTCTCTCCTTTAATGACTTTCCCCCATATGAGCTACCATCTCCCCCATGGGTTGAGGTAAGGATAACCAGCCATTGTTCAGTCTCATAATCAGGACGGTTCTTAATCGCCCCCAGCATTTCCTTCACATAGCCATCCACCGTCAGCACGGCCTGTTTATAGGCCGGCACACTGGCAGAAAACCCATTGTCTTTTCCTGCAATATTTACGCTATTGAAATCAACGATCAGCAAATCTGAATTGCCATGTTTTAACTGGCTTACCGCGCTGTCTTTAACCACTTGATCATTGGCGGCAGTTACGAGTTTATTGACATTTGCCAACAGTCTTTGATTCAGGTTTGCCCAAGGAGAAGCCGCAAATGTTCGCAAAGCCGGTTTGGTAGACTGTAAACGGGAAAGAAAGGTAGGGTAAACGGGAATAACGTCCTCCAGATGATCTTGGTCGACCTTTATTTCAAAAGTGCTGTCTCTTACTTGGTGTTTATCAATGGTCAGGCCGGTCATCATCGTCTCCCAGGTAGCCGCATCGGTGGTCACTTTATCGGTCAACGCTTTCCAGGAATATTTACTATGGTCCAGCATTTGCATGATAAATGGTGGCTGTATTTTTTTTATTTCAGGACCTGGCATTCCCACAACATTAATTAAAAGCACCTTCCTTTTTAAAGGCACATCCGTAGAATCAAATTTTTCAAAATACGGAGGAGGGTCAGGATATTTTGTACAACTACCCGCAATAGCTACAGCAGTAAGCACCACAAGACAAAACCCTACCAGCCTGTATCCTTTGTAGTTATTTAAATTTTTCATATGAGCATATTTTATTCTAACTTCTGATTAATAAAGGCCAACTTCTGATATATCCATCGTTGCCGTTCCACCGCCGGAAGTCGCCCAGCTATCTGTAAATACCATTTTAAAATATCTGAAGGGAGCGGTATTCTGTGGTAGCGGAAGCTCCATTTTAACATCATCGTCAGGCAATTGATAGCTACTGACTATTTTAGTCAAGTTATCTGGATCGTTACCTACATATATATCTACAATTTTAGGATTCTGATCATATTGCAGGTTTTCCCTCGGATATAAATAAAACCCGGTCGGCGCATATTTCCGGGTCATATCTATGGTAAACCAGTGCGGATAAGGATCCCTTCCGCCGACCCATTCGGTACTCCAAATCGTTCCCCTGTCGCCATCAAACATTTTCTCTGCTTCACGTCCCGGATGATCGGAATCATAATCCAGTACCTTCCAGACCGAACGGTCCACCATAAGTTCATCGCCGCCCTGGCCTGTCCAGGGATTATAGGTCCATACTTTTTTATCTAACGGAGGATATTGAGCGGATACGATATCCTTTGCCTGCTCGCTGACATGCAACCCCCAATGATTCATCCAACTACTCATATCCATCTGGACAAACTCCGACAACCTTTCGTAATAAAAATCTATTTTATTTTGATCGCTAATCGCTGTATGCTGATCATGCCGAGCTTGTGTTGCCAGATAAGTCTGAAAATCATATCCGTATTTTTCAAAGATTTGCACAAAGGGCACAAGCCGTTCTGTCACGTTTAAGTCAGTGAAATCTTTATCGTTGTCATCAGAAGCAGCAAAAGCAAGTGCGGTCGTAAAATCATTGCTGCTCATTTTGCTGTGCTTATGACCATAGCGGTGTGCGACCTTGAAAGAATGCAAATTATTGGAGACTTCCCCTAAAGCACTCCAGCTCCAGGTAGACCCCATTTGAAAATTATGACCGATCTCATGGAGCGTTCCCCAGTTGCCGGAGTTTCTTAACACTTTCAGACTGGTAATTTGTCTGAACCAATTGTCGTCCATTTTAGCCACTACCGGGTAACCATTATGTCCATAACCCACAGACGGTTGTATATCCTGTACTACGCGCCAGGATAATTGCGGGGCTAAATCTCTGGGATCAGAAGGATGGTCGGACAAACCATACCATTTGTTGTAATCCTGCACAATCACCGAATCCCACGCTTTCATCAATTCTGTGGGATTATTCAGTGGGTAGGAATGCAATTTTGTCACCGGCAAATCAAAAATGACATGTTTTCCACGCAATTCAAACCACGGAACAGTCGTCTTGCTTATCATTTGTTTCCATTCCGCATCTGTAGTTTCTCCCAATACAAAATCAGGCGATTTAACGGCCCCGGATATACTTAATGTCACTGTCCGGCCAATAGCCCGGGAAGCTACGATAAAGAGTGGGCCGCCATAAAGATTTCTGATGTAATTTTTCCCGGGGAACAGCGCGACTTTGTTGATAATCAAAGGATCACGAAGCAGATCACTATTTCCGGTCAAATTGTCTGTCCAGACTCCAATCTGAGCAGTCAGTCCATACACCGATCCGGGGACGTCAATTTCTATCAGTTCGCCGGCCGGTGCATATAATCCGGTACTAAACCACGGTTGAGGGACTACGCTGATTCGCAAAAGCGATTTATCGGGCATGGTAAAGTTCAAATTCAGGTCGACCTTGTAATCTATCAGCCGAGGTTCTTTGTCACCTACCAATCCCGGAAATAATCTGGCTACTCCATACTTGGACCGATCAATTTGGGCGGTATCTAAGTTCAGGTCAATAGAATCGTTCGCGACCGGCTTGGCATATCCGTCCGAAAATTTATAACGATCTTTCTTCGAACAACCTATAAAGGCGACTAAAAAAGCAGCAAGAAAGAATAATTTACAGATAAGTAGAGGTCTCATGTCATTAAGTTTTAAGACGGTAAATCAAAGTCTTTTTATTTTACATCCACATAGCCGGGAAGCCAGAACTTGCCATCCAGATCCCATGAAGAAGCATCCACGCCCATCCATTTATAAATCATATACGGAATGTCCACGCCCCTTGGCACCGTTTCCTCCAGGTTTTCCGGCAAGGGAGGAAAGATCAGTCCGCTTAAATCGGAAAAATGCTCCCAACCGTATTTATTTTTGTTATCAGGTGTGATGTTAAAGAACATATCATTATGATAGGAACTGTAATCTTTAAACCGGTCACCTGTGCCATCCGTTCCAGGCCAATATCCAATAACATCATCATAATAGGGCGAGGAGGGATCCAATCCGACTTTTCCTCCATTGGCAGCAATAAAATGATCCGGCAATGCCGCTTTCCATATTTTTATATCAGTAATGTACAGCTCTGGTTGTGTAGACGTCCAGCCATCAAAATATCCCGCAGTAAGCGGCTCATTATTGTCTAAATCTATACCAGTAATATCAAAAGGATTCCCTTTGTTTCCATCGGTATACATGATAGCCAATCTTCTGCCGTCTTCTTCATATATTTTGAGGGTGAGCGTATGCCACGTACTATCGGGAAAATTCTGCAAAGGCATTGAGGTCGCATAATCAAAGATTACCCGCCAGTTTTCATCACCATGAAACATAAATCCCCAACCGCTACTACTTGAATAGGTTAAGGTAGAGGCTTTTTTGCCAAAGAAAGAAGGCCATGTAGTTCCAAAATCAAATACCTTCACTTTTATTTGTACCGTATATTCTCCCGACGTACCAAAGTTGTATATAGCAGCCGAGTCTGCGGGTACGAATGCTTTTACGGCGTTTTCATCCTTTCCCTGGAGCATTATTGTATAGCCTTCATAAGGGATATTGGCCACATTCGGCTTAGAGACAATCCGGCTGGAGAACCTTGGGTTGTAAAAAATAATGAAGTTATTACGTACCGGATTACCGAAAACGGTATTATCCGCCTGGTCAGGCGGGATGGCAGCCATTCCTCCTTTATCCGAAGCAACAACCACCAGCCAGTTCTCCTGAGAATAATTCGTTCTTTGTTTTAATGTTTCTAAAATATCTCCTATATAACTATCAACTTTCATAATGGCGTTAACGTATTGGGCGCTCGAGCTGTCGTACCCGTATTGCTCACCCGCCTCCTCCACACTATGAAACTCTCCCAATACGACAGTTGCATCTGGATTATCTTGTAGCTCATTTACAATCGCATCTTTAACAGCCCGGTCATTCCCATCAAAGGTCTTATTGACATCCGCGTCATTTATCAAATGCTCGCTCAATAATGCAGAACTGGAAAAAGCTGCAGTCTGCCAGGAGGAATTAGCCGCTTTCAAACGGGTAAAGAACATCGGATATTCTTCTAAATCACTCCCTGAAAAGTCACTGCTGACTACCTTATGCTTATCGGGCATTACGCCGGTAAGCATATTCGTCCAGTTAGTTACTTCTTTGCCATTTTTGTCACTAAGTCCGTCAAAAGTATAAATACTGTTATCGGTCATCTTTAACATAGCAGGAGGATTAATCTGAGGAATGATCCTCCCTCTTAAACCGTCCACAATCAGGTACAATATTTTGCGTTGTGGCATATTGACGGTAACCCTATCTCCGATGTCATGTTTTTTGACCTTAACGATAAAATCATCATTGCAGGAGCTAACGAATATTCCGGCTAATCCCCCGATACACAGGAAGACTTTCAAGGTGCTTTTTCTAAATACTTTTATACACATAATTGTCTATTTTAAATTGTTCAGGGCTGGAACTCTAAACGTACAATATTGCCTGCAGGCTTACCATCGAACCGGCTAATATAACCGACCAGTAAGACAGCCGGTCTTCCTACTGCAGATTTGGTCTCATAAATATCACGTACCTGACCCTGAAAATCACCGGTATTATTATATCCTTCTGCAAGAGAACCGTCAGGGTTTAGTATCATAAAACCATTTCTGGTAATTCCATTATATTTTTTAAAGGAGCCCGAAATTATTATCAACCCATTTGATAATTGCGCAGCAAAATTTGCTCTTCCTCCCTCCAGCTTTCCCAATCTAAATGTCGGATCTACGGAGCCGTCCTTATTTAACATGACAACACCATTAAATTCCTGCTCATTAAAGTGACGAAATAGCCCGGTAATCAAAATTTTTTGCGTAACCGCATTATACTGTACCGTTTTCACCTCATCATCTGCTCCCGCACCGGTATTAAATGAAGCCACGGGAAGCCCGTTGGTTCCTATTTTCACAATTCTTCCCGCATCCTGATTATCAAATTTTGTAAATCCACCTACGACCAGGAGTGACCCGTCGTCAAACATAAGCGCATCATTAATTTCGCCGTTACCGGCAGCAAAAGGCTTACCGGTAGCTTTATTAAAGTTGTAGGTAGAATCCATCTTCCCATCTTGATCCATGCGCACTAACTGATTGATGTCCGTTTCGTCCAAAATTTTTGTGTCATAGGTAGACGTTTCATAAAAATAGCTGCCATAAGAAGTAAAGTTACCTACTGCAATGACGGCATCGTCGTGGGTAAACACCTTTACCACGTCGCCACTTACTCCTCCATTGAAGGCAGGTACAGTATCGACACCCTTAGTAGGATCTTCTGGGGTTATATTTACAACGCTTACAATCATCGTATCCAGGGATCCGTTAGCATTAAGCCGCGTAATAAAATTTGTCCCGGTATGATCATTAAACCGGGTAAAACTTCCTCCTATAATATACTTCCCATTAGATAACTGTGCCACACTTGCAATCGACGAATTTGCTCCGGCTCCGCTTAAAAGTGTAGACAAATACTGGCCGTCAATAGTTGTCATTGCAATACGGTTGATAGGCTGGTTTACAGCATTTAAATCATAATCAGTAAATGCACCAACTAAAAGTAAATTAGAGGAAGGCATCTCCAAGACTTCGTTAATCAACCGGTTAGCCCCGTTTCCGGGAATAAATGTTTTATCTACATTAACCTTACCGTCTACTCTTAATGCCGGGCCGAAAAACACCTGCCCTTTTAGATACAGGGACAATTCTCCGGTGCTGGCAGACTGGGGCACCTCTACTGTTATCGTACTGTCGGAAACAGACAATACATCCGCTTTCTCACCATGGAGATAGACCCTCAACTCCTCAGCTTTATAGCCGGAGAGTCCGTGAACCGCGTAGGTAACTTTATCCCCGGCGGAAGCATGCGCTGGTACTGGTTGGACGTCGGCGAAAGAAATATCAAGCGCCTGTTTCCCTCCGGTATAAGGATTAGGATAAATCGTCTCTTTATCCTTGCATGCAGTCAGCAAAAGGACGATAGCTATAAGATATAGTAAGTAATTATTTCGTTTCATGAAACCTAAATTCATTGATAAAATTATTTTATATTAATCCCATTATCTACAGCGGATATTATAAATTGCGTTGTATCAAATCCAAAGTAATGATTCGTGAACTGCAAAACATGAACAACCCCATTTTTCGGAGCGATGTCTGAAGAGGATACCAGTACGCGAATGTTACCCTTTTGCGGTTCAGCAAAATTGGTAATATAGGACAATAGCAATTGTCGGTATCCTGCATACTTCACTCCACCATTATCATCATCATCTCCGTTTGCATTATGATAAATCACCCCTATATTCATAGGCCTACCGTCATAGGATTCATAATTCTGCCCCGGATAGGCAAGCAGGTTCGTCGTATCAATCTGGGGAAAGTCCTTCTGGTGATAAACTCCTTTGAACATATACAATGATAGCATCTTTTTCCAGGTATCTCCACTGATTTGTTCTAGACTGTTCACCGTATCTCTTCCATTAATTCGTAAATAATTGTTCAATGATGTAACTGAACTGACAATGGAATAATCAACCGGTGCAAAAAAAGTTACGCTATCCTCACGAAACACCTTGTCCATGCCAGCCAGATGAATAACATCAAGCAGCGTATCAAAAAATAAAGGCTTTGATTCCAGATACTGCAACACACTACCATCAAACTCCCTGTCGTGTTTCCCTGAATTGATGAAATAGTCATTCTTTGAGCAAGCACTTGTAAAAACACCCATTACACCACACACAATGACTGTCTTTATTATATTATTTATTGATAAGTCCATAATTATATATTTATTTCAAATATTATTTATTGCCAATAGGTATTTAGTTTGATAAGTGGATCTTTATCAGTTACCGCTTTATCCAGCGGCCAGGTCCAGGCTCCCTGGGAAAATGCAGAAAAAGACATAGGATGATAACAAAATTTCGGATTTAATATTCTTTTGGTTCTTACCAAGTCGTAATAATAATACCCTTCCCCCATTAGTTCTCTGCAACGTTCCCAGAAAATAGCATCAGAAAGCGACATTCCCTCGTCCAGGCTGGAAGGGTAAGGTGTTGCACCGGCCCGGTCTCTAATCCTATTTAACTCAGCTATGGCTTCATTATCTTTACCTAATTGCGCAAGCGCCTGTGCCCTTAGCAGAATAACATCTGCATAACGGAATACGATAATACTGTTGTCGTTGTTCTTATGACCAGAGGACGGGTCAATAATATACAGATTGCTAAATTTTAAAAATCGAAAAGTACCGTCAGTCTTATGCATGGTATTGTCAAACCAGTATTCCTTTCGCTTATCTGTATAATCATCAGGATACGCTTTATTCAAAAACTCTGGTAACCAGATAGCGACTGTCTTCTGGTACTGATCATTATTGGTAGCTGGGTAAGTGTAATAAGCCATTGTGCCATTTACATTTGAGACAAAACCTTCGCCGTAATTAAGGTTTTGGGGAATCTCAAACAGAGATTCCTGCGAACGCCCTTTAAAGATCAGGTTTCTTTCATCAATAGGAAGAAGTTCGCAAGCTCCTTCGCTTTCTGCTCCTTCCAGTACTCTTCCTAAAGAATCGGTCGCCTCATAATACTTTTGCTTATTGGCCTCATCAAAACCCGCATTCCACATATTCATATGCATCATTAGTGCAATGGCGCTGCCGTGCATTGCCCTGACTGCCCTGTTGGTAGGATCAGGCCACGTCCATGGCAGGTTTTGACTTTCTTTTTCCAGCTCGGCTATACAGTTGTTAAAGACCTTAACCATATCTTCCCTAGGCAGTGGTTCCTGGTTAAAAGCATTGGTATAATAAGGGACATCTCCCCATATTCTAACCATAATAAAATAAACTAAACACCTGATAAAAGAAGCTTCTGCTCGGTATCTCAGTTTTTGCACTTCTGAAAAAGAGGGATCTTCTACATCCATAACATTTTCATAAAGGATATTTGCCGATTGAACGACTTTATAAAATTCTTTCCATCGCGTCAAACGGTCAAAACGGGTGTAAGTACTCCACCATGCAGTATTAGGGTTATAATTTGGATCATCTCTATCCCAGATTACATTGATACAGCTCCACAGGTCATTGTTTGACAGATAATGAATATAGTCTCTATTCGGATAAAGTCCATCGGAAGTAGTCATCGCCCCTGCCCTAAAATCCCCTACCGGCCAAAGACATTGCCTTGTAATATCCATGCGAAGCTTATTATACAAGCCTGCTGTAAACTTTTCAACATCTTCCTTTGTTTTCCAGAAGTTATTTCCAGACAAACGGTCCAATGGCTTAACGTTCAAAAACTTTTTACAGCCTGTTGAAAATACGCCTAACAACAGCCCAATCAAAACTATATGGATAATTTTCCTCATAACAGTACGCTTTGTCATTTAAAATTCAATATTCAGCCCAACAGCAAAACTTTTACTACTCGGATAACCGTTAGAATTATCACGCCCAAGAGCTGTTACATTTTCCGGATTAGGTCCGCTATAGTTAGTAAAGGTATATACGTTGTTGGAAGATACGTAAACACGAACCCCCTGCATACCCCAACGTTCTGTCAGCTCACGTTTCAGGTGGTAAGACAGAATAACGCTATTTATTTTCCAGTAAGAGCCATCTTCCTGGAAAAGTGTTTGGTTAAATCTGAAAGGAGAAACCTGGCCACTTCTCAAATAATCGTACGGACTAGGATAGGTGGCCACATCGCCTTGTTCTTTCCAAAAGTCATATTGTTTAATCGGAAGCAGTGCCCCATGGCCTAAGGGATTGGCATAGTTCCGGAAGCGGCTTGCCAATGCATTATTTAAAATATCCCTTATAAGTGTATAAGAAAAATTCACCGTAAAGGTAAAGTCTTTATATTTTAAATAGGAAGACCCTCCTCCTACGATTACAGGCTGCGAATTACCTGCGACCACCAGATCACGTTCATCCAATATATAATCGCCGTTAATATCCGTCCACCTCGGGTCTCCGCCTTCAAAGTAGGTAGCCCCACTTCCGCTGCCTACATGGTACTTAAGTCCGGTTAGCGGATCTACCTGAACATCGGCATCCGAAGTATATATACCCCGGGTATCGTACACCACATTAGATAAACTGTTTCGTCCAAGCCGATACAGAATTGTCTGTCCGGACCCATCATCGGCCTTCACTTTTAACTGCCTCTGGTTATCAGGAAGTCTGGCCAAAACGTCGTGGTTAATAGCCCCATTAAAGGTAATGGACCAATCCACTTTGCTATGCGATGGCAACGGTCGGAAAGTAAGCGCCAGTTCATAGCCATAGTCGACTAAACTCGCCTCATTAGAGTTAATATTGTCAAAGCCGTTCATACCCGCCAAAGGCTTAGCCATCAGAAGGTTATCAACCATCTTATAATAAATATCGATACTGGTCTGTAGCTTTCCACCCCATAATCCAAGATCAAACCCTCCGTTCAACTGCGTTGTCGTGGTGGGCTGCAAGGAAGTATTAGGCATCAGATTAAAACTTATACCCGCCGTGGGCTTGTTATTAAACTGCCCCTCGTAATTATAACTGCCATAAGCATCAAATATAGTTCCGTTAGGTACCACATTTCGGCCCCATGACCCGCGCAAAGAAGCGTAGTCCAGCCAATGAAACTGCTCAAACCAGTTTTCTCGGTAAAAATTCCAGCGAACACCAATGGAAGGATTCCTTGAATATGGTTTGGCCGGCCCGTTAATGGATGATCCATCTAACCTATATGACATGCTAAGAACATATTTCTTTGCATAGTCGTAAGATACGGACCCTGCAAAAGAAACCAAACGTGACTGTGTCCTGTTATCGAGTACACCGCCTTTGGAATTCATACCGTCAAATCCGAACGGCCCTTTTATAATATCGTTAGGTAAATTATCCTGTAATGCCGCGCTTGCCTGAAATTGACTTGCCGTCAGTTCATTAAACAAATTAACATTAAGGTTATGGTCACCAAATGATTTAATGTAAGATATGGTATTTCTACTATATAACGTATATCGTTTATCATTGTATGCATACATATTCGCAAAACCATTGCTTATGCCGGCTGGAGTAAACCGGTCTTCAGTGCCTCCGGTATAATCGAAGCTAAAGGTCGTTCCCAGGAAAAAACCCGGGAGCATTTCATATCTGACCTGTACATCCGTTTTAATATTTGCGGTCTTATTGTCGTCATCGACCTGCAAGGCACTTAAAACACTCGAGCTGCTGTTGAAAAGCGATGGAGGAGGAAGTAAGGAAGAACTGTTGCTGCCGCTGGCAACACCGGTTTGTATCAGTCCGTTGCCACTACCCTTATTTTGCTTACCCAAAGAAGAGGAGATAGATGCAAATAATTTAAATTTAGTCGAAGGATAATACTGTGCATTCATACGCAGGGAGTACCTTTCGAAACCCGTATTTTCGATAATCCCTTTTTCATTATAATAACCCAGGTTGACCTTATAGTTAAATTTTTGGTCCCCTCCGGAAACCGAGATATTATGCGTTTGATTGTAAGTCGGCCTGTAAAAAACAGACTGCCAATCCGTAGCATTGTTATAAAAAGGATTTAAACTATCGGAAAGCATGGGATTAAGGCTAATGGATTCCAATGCATCATACAGACTCGAATCATTTTTTAAGACTTCTGTGATCCGTTGCGTTCTTTCGTTCTTACCGCCGATAGTAGCGCGCAATTTTGGAGGGATATTGACAAAAAAGTTACCCGTATATCTTACAATAGGCACCTTGGACTGTCCTCTTTTAGTCGTAACTAGAATAACTCCATAAGCACCGCGAGATCCATATAAAGCAGTCGCTTTTGCATCTTTTAAAACTTCAATACTTGCGATATCTTCCTGGGGAATGAGCGCCAGCGGGCTTACACCGGGACCAGCTTGTTGAAAGCCATACTGGAAATTAGTATTCGGATCGACCGGAACTCCATCAATTACAAAAAGCGGGGAGGTTGGTGTTAAAAATGCTCCTTGTCCACTCCCTTGTATGGAAATATTAGACAACCCCCTCAGGTGCAATGAACCCCTCGCCCCCGGCATTCCATTGTTATTCTGGATATTCAATCCGGGTACTTTTCCCTGTAACAACTGCATCACATTTCCCACAGGGACGTCTTGCAATTCCTCGCCGCTGATGACCACAGCAGAACCCGTAACCGTTTCACGTGTTTTTTTCTGATAACCTACAATAACCGCTTCATTCAGTTCATTGGCTTTGGTCTCCATCACAATCGAAAGAGAATAATCTCCGTTTAAATGGACCACATGATCCTTAAATCCTAACATCCTGAATACCAACGTAGCCTTTGCAGGGACCCTGACCTCAAACGTTCCATCAGCTTTAACCGCTGCTATCCCCTTTAATGGCTTCCCTGTCAATATCACAACCCCCGGGAGAGGTTGCTTATCCGACTTTCCGACGACCTTTCCGCTTACGGTCACCATATTATTCTGTGCCTGGGCTGCAAAAGTCAGGGTCGTAAAAACGATTGCACATATTACGTAAAAATACCTTCTCATTGAATATCGTTTTATTTACTAATGCATTAACTTAATCTAATCATCCTCAAATTTGGGATTGTCCTTTCTGAACCAAAAAATAATTTCCCAGTTCCCCGCCTCGTATATGTTAAAATTGAACTCGATCTGAGCGACCTCTCTTTTATCCCCGAATCCCTGTCTTTCATAAGAAAAGACCACATGCGCCTGGCTTCCATCGTTTGTGGTATATCGGGTTTGAAGATCAATCAACGGGATAGGATAGCCTATGGTATACCTGATGTATTCGTCCGTTTTCTCCATATCAAACCCATGCACCAAATGAGCCCAGTCGGTCAGGTTAAATTTATCCGGATCAATCGGGTTCAGGGACGAATCCAAAAATTTAAAAGTGAGCGAACCGGTATAGGTCTTCCCTTCTTTTCCGGTTGAAGATTCTCCTGTTTTATGGAATAGTATATCAATGTCTCCTGCAAGCATCGCTGCGTCATCGGAAGCACCCCTTACATTAACCACTTGTGCAGGGTGTACTGCCGGGGACTGATTTGCTCCGGTTACCGCATCTTGATTGGTTGGTTCATAAGGGCGTTCCCTGTAGGGAATAAGTTTAAGGTCCTTATAAAATTTCCGTCCTCCGGAGTTCGAAACTTCCACATCAAACAAATAACCGGAATCTGGTTGACAATGTAAATATCTGGACGATGCAGTAGCCCACATCATCATTTGTCCGGAATGTTCGCGTATTTCAAAAAGCGGATGGGCTTCCCATTTCCTTTTGTCGGTAATTTCTTCAAGCGACGTCTCTTTACCCGTATAAGCTGCGGTCCAGACGAGTGTAGGAAATGTCTTCAATAATTCAGGTGCAGGATCGCCGTTTCGTCTTCTTGGATTCACCAGTTTAAACGTCAACGGAAGAGAGGAATTCCCTGCATTGAAATTATTATTAAACAAAGTATTCCGCCCCGTAACCGGCATATATACATCCTGAGTAAATTGCGCATCCCTGTCGAAATAATCTCTGTCGGTAGGAAGATATTTTCTACATCCCGGTAAAATAAACATTAGCCAGGAAAACAGAAGTAAAGGCGACAGGTATACTAAAAATTTTTTCATATTGTTTGAATTATTTATTCATTCGTTTAACAAATTCCTCAAAGCCAAAATTATGGTTGCCTGAAAGTACATGTATATAACCATCGTCAGTTTTTATATTCACAGTCTGCGTGGTTGTCCTCACCCAGTCCCGTATATATTTAGAATCTTTGGGGTCACTGAAAAAAAGTTTTTGGGGCCCGCCATTTACAAAACCCGAAGCATTCACCTGTATAGGTTGTACATTCATCATATATCCGTATTTCAGAGAAGTCAATGGCATCCCATCAATATAGGTTATGCTATCTGTTGGGTATAAGCCCGGGATAATATATCTACAAATAAGTGTATCTAAATGGCTGCTATCAACTGTACTCAGGTACAATGGATTTTTACCTTCAGATGAACGCAGTACATTTAAGTTTTGAATAACCGTTTCAAAACATTGGTCAGGTATTGCAAAAACAGTTACTGGTGCACTCTTCATTGAGTCCGAGATAAATCCAATCCGATTCAAAACCAAAAGCATGGAATCAAATTCTCCATTTCTGGATGACAAATATTCAATAGTAGAACCGGAAAACGCCTGCTCTTTATTCTTAAAACTGTAATACTCGTTTCGGTCTTTACTGCAAGAAACAACCATTATCAATATAAATAATAGTAAAGAGCAGTAGATAAATAGCTTATTAATATATGATAGACGTTCTTTCATTCGTATGTTTTTTATTGTTAAAGGTAACATAGAATTCCTCCTTGTTCCTTCTTCTGTACATTAATAATTGGTCATACTTGCTTCGTTTCATATCGGTTTATAGTACAAACCATTTTTTAATTCCAAAATTTGTTTTGAACCAACTGGGGATTCTTCTCTAAAACTTCTGTGGCTATTGGCCAATAAATCCCACCGCCATCAAGTAGTTCATTAAACTCTGGATTATTTCTTGTAATACGATGGTGCCTTACCTGGTCATACCAGCGCCATCCCTCTCCCATCAGCTCTCGTCTCCGCTCCTGAAAGATCGCATTGATTAAAGTTCCATCACTGCTAAGATACCTGGGAAGTCCACGTTCTTTCCTCACAGCGTTTAACCTGTCGATAGCTCTCTGTCTGATGGATGAATTACTTCCCTGATTTTTGCTCAGAACAGTCAATGCTTCCGCATCTAACAGTGCCATTTCTTCTACACGTGTAAATACCAGTGCTGAACTAAAAACAGCGAAAGAGCCATCCGTTGTACCATTCCTGATTATCTTTATCTTACTAAAGATCGGTAGAACACCCTCGTAATTAGTAAAATAGGTGGATTGGGGTTTCCCGGTAGAGTCTATCCTGAAACGCTGATCACCTTCAAGATGAAAGATAGAAAGGATGGAATCCTTTGTCACATATATATCTGGTTTATTTTTAGAGGTAATAGGTGAGGCAAGCGTTAAGTCTTCTATGTGGCCGTTCACATTTCCTTCTCTATGCGACCAGGGGGAAACAATAGAAAACAACTGGTTAGCATTGTGTCCAAAGAATAAACCGGATACCCCGGTTAATACTTCGGTCGGTACATAATCTGCATCCACTTTTATATAATTACTCATTACATATTCTGCATAGACAGCGGCGTCAACATAATTGCCTTCCCAGGCAGCGATATGAGCAAGAATAGCATAAGCGGATACTTTATTTATTAACACGCCTGTCCATCTTGCATTGTCCGCATTGTAATAATCTCCCTTCAATATCGGGTCTGAATTTGATCCGTATACATAGGGCAAATCTTTCGCTGCTTTAAGCAATTCACTGGTCGCAAAGGCCAATATCTTATGAAAATCGGTCCGTTTCTTTCTAACAAAGGAACCATCTTCAGAAGCAGTAATAAATGGAACGTCTCCCCATATACGGACGATATAAAAATAAGTGAAGGCTCTTAACGCCCTGGCCTGAGCCATATCAACCCTATAATTTGCTTCCGTATACCTGGGGTCCTCCTCTAATACCCTATGCGCATTCTCAAGAAACAAGTTGGCATTATCAATCACGGCGTAAAACCTTCTCCAGTTTGCTAGGTCTTGAATAACGGGAGAATTAAAATTCAATTCATTTTGCCTAATTGCCCGAATATCCTGCCGCCCGGTTCCTTTAAAATCCCCCATTCTAACGTCTCCCATCAGCCAATAGCCGTTCTCATTAACCATGGCTGCTCGGAGCAAACCATAAATACCAAAAAGGTTGGAACGCACGTCTTCAATGGAATGCCAAAAATCTTTTTCCTTAGTCAGGCGTGAAGATTGTACATCCAGGTATTTCTTACAACCGCTCATCATCCCCCCCGAGCAGAGAATAAGTACAAAAACAATAAGCAGATACGGGTAAGTAACTATTTTTTTCATATTATTTTTTTCTAAAAATCAATTTTTAGTCCCACTGTAAATGATTTCAGGAGAGGAACACCATAGCCGTTGTTCACACCCCGATAAGTTATAACCTCCGGGTCCATGCCGGAATAATTAGTAAATGTTACCAGGTTGTTGGCAGACACATAAAATAGCATCTTGGTAAAGGAAGGTGCCCACTTATTAAAGAATCTAGCTTTGGTCAAATCATAGCCCAATGTAACTCTTCTAAGTTTTACATATGACCCATCTTCCAGGAACAGATCTTGATCTGTCTGGAAAGGCTTTGTTTCACTCCATGGATTATAATTTGGGAATCGAGACGGATCAAAGGTGCGCTGCCAGAATGTAATCTCATTAAGAAAAACGGACTGCATGTCGTTTGCTGAAGATACATTTACAAAATCGAGCCGTTTAGCGGCCTGTGTATTCAAGATATTCTGACCGAGTGCAAAATAAAAATTGAATGAAAAAGAAAGTCCCCTCCATCTAAGGTTATTATTTACTCCTCCTACTGCTATCGGCAATCTATGACCAATCAAAGACTTATCCTTATTATCAATCAGGTAGTCTCCATTTACATCCATCCACTTGGCATCGCCCCCCTTCAAAGCGATACCGTTATAGGTCATTGCTGATTGTGTGGCGGGATTTACCGGAACCTCCGTGTCCGATGCATATATTCCTTCATTTCTCAAGAGCCAAAATTGGTCAACTGGTTTGCCCACCATCAATTTCTGATCTCCGATTATCATCTCATTTAAGTCTCCCGGAAGCGCCTTCAGCGTATTCTTATTCGCACTGGCCTGTACATCCAGTGTCCAATAAAAACGCGTCAAGTCACTTTTTATAATTTCTCCGGACAAGCCAACCTCTATACCTTTATTATTTACCCACATTCCCTGTTCAAAGTTTTTGCTATATCCTGACGCGGCCATGGAAGGCACTCCCAAGATCATACGTTTATCATCCTTATTGTACAAGGTAAGATCTATATTCAAGCGTTTGTCAAACATTCCGGCATTCAGGCTAATGGAACGCGTCTCTGAATAAGGCCACTTAATATCATAGCCCACCCAGCCATAAGAGTAGGGTCGGGTCAATGTAGCAATCCCATTATAGGACGACATCCTTGGCGCCCCTTTCCATCCTAAATCGGTTCTATATTCTGGGCCTGAGCCAATCATTGCATTTGGAAACAGCCTGCCTATTCTTCCCCAGGATACTTTTAAATAAAGGTTGTTAAGTATTGAGGCACCTGTAATAAATTGGTGTTTTAAATTCCATCTAACACTGACGGCCGGAGAAATAAACCATCTGGATGACGGCTGGGCAAAAGAAGACCCGTCGCTTCTTACAACAGTCGACAGAGAAACAAGGTTTTTGTAAGAATAATTTACATTTCCATAAAAGGAAACGAGGTGAGATTTAATACGATCTAAATAGCGATAGGCAATGAACCCTTTAGGCTCAAGGTAGTCAGCATGATCCTCATTCCCATCTACTACGTTAACTTTTATATAGTCACTTGGACCTTTATAAGCATATCCATAGTTATAACTGTGTAAATCGGATTGCAGCGATTGTCCACCTTCTAAGGTTAAAAAACTATTCCTCCCTATTGTATCTGTAAATCTTACTGCGTTCTTAATAATAAACCGCCGGTTCTCTCCATAATAGTTAGAAACATAATTATTGCCCTCCAACAAGGTTGATGGCCAAAACAAATCCCTTGCAGCTTCGTTATAGTCAATAGCAATCTGAGAACTGATCAACCATTTGTTTAAATCCGCTTCCAAGGAAAAGCTACCTGATATAAGGTTGTTTCTATTTTTATCAAAGGAATTTAAATCATACTGTCTTAAGTATTCCCCATAGAGATCCTTATTAGGTGCCAATGGGTAGGTTAAGTCAGGCAAATAATTCATCTCCGCAAAACGGTCTCTCAGGCCGGTATTCCTGGTTCTTTCGAGGCGTGTCGCGTGGATCATAGTAGCAACGGTCAACCAGGGCAGTGGAAGCATATTAATAAAAAACGAACTCGTATAACGGTTTAGCTTCTGCCCGTCAATGCCGCTATTGCTCTGGCTTTCCCCTCCAAAAAACCTAAAATTTGCACGTTCCGTACCACCGGTCAAACTTCCATTAACGGAATGAATAAATGCATCTCTATAATAAAGATCGGTCCAATTCGCCGGCCCATAATAGTTCGGATCAGATGTATTGGCAAGAAATTCCGGATAATCAGCTATTTCGGCAGGAGTAGCATACTTATCATAAAAAGGTTGCCTCACCTTAGCTATATATGCTGCATTGACAGGGTCTGGGTCATAGGCCGGTACTACGCCCGCATAACCGTTCACTTCAATTTTTTTATGCCCAGCTTCCGCATTCTTTGTACTAATTACAATTGCTCCATTAGCAGCCCTTGGCCCAAGTAAGGCTAACGCTTCAGGTCCTTTTAATATTTTAATAGAAGAGATGTTGTCAATATCAATTGCGGACAGCAAATTGGTAGCTGGGCCAATCGGCTTGAATTGATATTTTTGAATATTATAAACAAAAGGATGATCCAGGATTAAGGGAATTCCATTTAAGAAAATGGCTGGTTGAACATCATAAAGATCTTTCTTTGACAACAGCGGTTTGGCGACTCCCCTTATAAACATGTGTTGTTTTGCCCCCGGGGCCATAGATGAAGATTGAACAAACAGTCCTCTCAGATTTCCTTTCAAATGTTGCTGAAGTGCTAATGCCGGATATTTTACCGAGGACTCTAGATCCATCGTATCTGATGAAAAAGAAGCCAATGAAGCGCTTAGGCTAGACAATCCGGTTAAGTGATATGATACAGTATCTTGTGTTGTTGTATCGGAAACTGGAATACTATCTTTAACATCTGAAAGTGATAAGTTATATAATAATATACCAGATGCATTAGCTGACCTGCTAACGAAGGAAAAAGATACGGTAACAAGGAGAACAAATGCATGGATAGTACTTCTACGTAAAGTTTTTCTCATCTTGTTTGTAAAAATTTATGATCAATAAAAACTGGTTTTCTTAAACGGTTATTTTTTAAGTAAAACGTTTGCATAAAGTACCATCAAAGGCTACTTGATTTCTTCTTCAGACATAAGAGATGTTTCCTTTAAAAACCACGGCTCATAAAATCAGAGCGGTAAATCGGTTGTACAATGCTATCGTTTGCAGGCCAATATTACAAATACTAATTATAACCATAAAATATATTTTTTAAAAAGTGGCTGAAATCCTTAATTCAAACGGTTGCGCAAATTTAAAAGTTCACCATTCAAATAGACTGTTCAATCATTGTTAAAACGAGTTAAACAGCTTTATCCCACTCTTTTTCTACGCTTCTTTGCCCGTATTTATTTTCCCAACAGGGCATTTTTGAAAAATCTTTCTGTATGTCTTTTTTTAGCAGGGACGATCATTAAATATATACCAGATGTAGTTGTCGATTTCCGCTTATACAAGTCTTTCGTTTAAAGGTTCTTAGCAGGTCGACTGCTTTTATTTTTTGTATTTCCAAATTCTTATTCGTAACTTAATGGCTGACTGATTACTGATTCTACTTCTTTCGCTTAGTGTGATATTCAAAAATGTTTAGTTTAACGGGGCTGCAAAATTCACAGTTTTTTTCCTAACTTTAGCCTTTGGATAAGGGATGGGAGCTATGCAACGAAATCTACCGATAGGCGAACAGAAAATATTACTTAAACAAATGGCCGATGGCGATATTGCAGCCTTCCGTCAAATCTTCAATGCTTACAAAAACAGGCTTTACGCCGCCGCCTTCAAACTCACAAAATCAACCTACGCCGCTGAAGAAATTGTACAGGAAATTTTTTTGACCCTTTGGGAAAAGCGATCCAACCTGGCAACAGTTGAAAATCCGCCTGCTTATATCTTTACCACTGCTTACAACAAAACCTACCGGTACCTCAAAAAAGTTGCAGCAGACGGTCGATTATATCAATCGCTGCAACGCCGGATAAAGAAAAGAAACTGTAACACCCAAGAAGAGCTGGATGTAAAAGAAACCCAGAGACTCATAGATCGCCTGATTGACGAATTACCCTCACAACGGCGCCTGATATTCAGGCTCAGCCGGGAAGACGGACTTACCCATCAACAAATTGCCGAGCAATTAGCCATTTCACCACTAACCGTAAAAAAACAAATTGTTTTAGCACTGCGTCATATCCGTTCCAGTCTCGCATACCTGTCTCCTGTCTTGGCTTCTTTTATAGTCGCTATGGATCTTCTGTAATTTTTTTTATTTCATTTACTCCCTTGTCATTTTTTTGGACTCATACGTTAATGTAAGACGAAAGTTTTACTGCTCTAACGTAAATTACAACAACGTATGTTGCCGGATAAAAAGCGCCTTATATATTTATTCCACCGGTATTTCCAGGATACCATAAACGACACGGAAGCCAAAGAATTGGTTGCCTACATCAGGAGATCGTCAGATCAGGAGCTGCTGAAAGATCAGATTATCCAGGTATTCAAAGAAGTAACTGCTGAAGATGACTCGAACGAGGTGGATTGGGAAAGCATGTTTGATGATATCATAAAAAAAACTCCAAAAAAGTTAAGTGCTAAAAAGACATATATTTGGAGACGTATAGCGGCGGCGATATTCATCTTAGCGGCCGGAGGGCTTGCATTTCAGTTCTTGGTCAAACAGGATCCGTCAAAAAAATACACCACTCAAGCACCGTTAAAGCAGACAGACGTATTGCCCGGCAGCAATAAAGCCTTGCTTACTTTGGCCAACGGACGCGCTATCCGGTTAACTGACTCGGGAAAAGGCAAATTGGCGGCTCAGGGAAATGTGAATATTTTAAATACAGGTCAAGGGCTACTCTCCTATCAAGTCGACCCCGATGCCGGGAAAGTACAAAATGAAAGCAGGCTTCAATATAATACGCTGACTACGCCCCGGGGCGGTCAATTCCAGCTCACTTTAGCAGACGGAACGAGAGTATGGCTGAATGCAGCATCCGCTATACGTTACCCCATAGCCTTCCTTGGTAACAAGCGGGTAGTTGAGATTAGTGGAGAAGCCTTTTTTGAAGTAGCCAAAGATCCCTCAAAACCGTTTTTAGTCAAAAGAGGAGATCTTAAAATAAAAGTGCTGGGAACAGCATTTAATGTAAACGCCTATGAAAACGAATCTGCACTGAAAGTTACTTTGCTGGAAGGAAGCGTTAAAGTGGCGAAACATGGTCGACATTCAGCTATCTTAAAGCCAGGGCAACAGGCCATAATCGATACTTCATCGACAGAAAAAGCTCTGAAATTGATAGCGCATGCCGATGTAGAAAAAGTAGTTGCCTGGAAAGACGGGTTGTTTGTCTTTCACAATGATGACCTTGGTCATATCATGCGGAAACTCGGGCGTTGGTATGATGTGGAAGTAAATTATGAAAACAACAACATAATATCCAGCCATCTAACGGGAGCAATCCGACGACAGGTCCCCCTGTCAGAAGTGCTAAAAATGCTGGAATTGGCAGGTGGAGCACACTTTAAAATTGCAGGCAGAAAAATCATCGTCTCGAAATAAAGGCCGGAAATGCTGCAACACTTCCGGCCGGTAATAGCAAACAAAAAGCATATAAAAACTAAATGTTCACCTTTAAACCAGTCAAAATTATGAAGCAATCACGACCTATGCAAATCGGGCTTGGTTGGCCACGCTCGCCACAAAAAATCTTCCGGATCATGAAACTGGCAACCCTTTTCCTGTTTATCGGCTGCCTCCAGGTATCGGCAACCGCGTACTCACAAGAAAAACTAATCACCTTATCCCTTAAAGAGGTTTCGCTTCCAAAGGTATTCTCCCTCATAACGAAACAATCGGACTACCTGTTCTTGTATAATAACGACAAACTAAATAATACAGACCCAAAGGTAAGTATCCAGGTAAGGGAAGCCACCATTAAGCAGGTGATGGACAGGTGCCTCAAAGGGCTTCCGTTTTCTTACAAGATCATGGATAAGACTGTGGTTATCATCCCGAACCGCAACACTAATGTTAAGAAACAACCGCTAAAGACGATCCGGCAGCTCCACCTCAGCGGCCGGGTTACCGATAGTACCGGCGCGCCCTTAATCGGCGTATCGGTAAAAATAAAGGGGTCCAGCAAAGGCGTAATCACCAATAAAAACGGCCGTTTCGAATTGGAACTGGAAAATGAAAACGCTGTTCTAATTTTTAGCTATGTAGGGTACGAAACAAAAGAAGTATCTGTAAACGGCCGAAGTACACTGGCAATTGTCCTGAAATCCAGCGCCAGCGAGTTGAATCAATTGGTGGTTGTCGGATACGGCACCAAGAAAAAAGTGAATCTAACGGGAGCCGTTTCTGTTATTAATTCCGAAGAAATCAGTAAACGTGCGGTAAATAGTTCGGTTCAAGCATTGCGAGGGTTAGCTCCTAACCTGAATATAGGCGTAACCTCCAATGGTGGTGCTTCAGATGCTTCAATGAGTCTCAACATCAGGGGGATAGGATCATTGTCTTCATCGGATCCATACATCCTCATAGATGGAGTACGGGCCACGCAAGCGGAATTATCCGCTTTAAACCCGATTAACATACAGAGTATCTCCGTATTAAAGGATGCCGCGTCTGCGGCTATTTATGGCGCGCAAGCAGCCTATGGCGTTATACTTGTTAAAACGAAAACCGGCAGAAAAAACCAAGAATTGAAAGTAGGAATTTCAAGCAGCCTGCGGCTATCAAAACTAATCTACGTTCCCAGCTCCCTGGATGCGCTTACTTATGCTAATGAAATCAACCAGGCCAGTAAGAGCTACGCCAATCAAATATTTATACCCGAGGAGCAAATAGAAAAAATAAAAGCCTTCATGAGTGGCAAACTAAAATATGGCACGGCTCCGGTTCCCAATGCGCCAAATCAATGGCTCGGAATAGGGGAAGGCCGCAGTTCCGACTGGTATTCCGGCTTTGCCAATACCGACTGGTGGGATGTCATGTACAAAGATTTCGGATTTACCCAAAAACATGATGTGTATGTTTCAGGCGGGACTAAAAGATTAACCTATTATGCTTCAGGCGGTTTTTTCCAGGACCCCGGGCAGTTCTATTACGGGGATAAAAATGAAAACTTCAGAAGATTAAATTATAACAGTACCATAAGCGCAGATGTAACCGATTGGCTCACAATTTCCAATATAACCAGGTTTTACCAGATCAATAATACGTTTCCGGCCACTTTGGAAGCCGGGTCGAGAGGCAGGCTTTTTCATGATATGATGCGTTGGAGTCCCCTGGTGCCCTTGAAAACGCCACCGGTGAAAGACAGCGCGGGAAATATCATCGTGCCCGAACAATTGACAACACTTGCCGGATATAACGAAAACAACGGTTTTAATAAATACCAGATCAACAATCTGGTTTCTACCTTTAAAGCAGATTTGAGAATTACCGATCATTTGTCCATTAAAGGAGATTACACTTTTAAAAAAGACTGGTATGAAAGAACTCTTAATTATAAAAAATGGACTTTTTATGGCCCTCAGGGAGAACCTTCACTAATCTATCAAGCCAATGAGAACCAGATAAAAAAAGAGTGGAGAAGAACAAACTATACGTCGCTTAATATATATGCCAACTATGACCAGTCATTTTCCGGTCATAATTTCCATTTACTAGCGGGCTATCAGCAGGAAGAAAATAATCACGAAGAACTGGAAGTGGGAAGAAAAGATGTTATCGCCAATTATCTGAATTCTATAAACATTGCGGTCGGCGACATCATCGATCTGAAGAATCCCATTACAAACTGGGGGACAATGGGCATTTTTGGGCGGTTGTCTTATAATTATAAAGAAAAATATATTATCGAATTTAACGGCAGATACGATGGTTCTTCCAAGTTTGCACCGGATCACCGCTGGGGATTCTTCCCTTCTGTTTCCGTCGGGTATAATATTTATAGAGAAAAATTCTGGGAGCCTCTGAGTCCGATTATTAATACCCTTAAAATAAGAGCTTCTTATGGAAAACTAGGGAACCAAAACGTAGACGGCTACCTCTACTTGCCCAGTATTCCCATTCATACGGAATTGCCGTGGGCCATTGGCGGTGAAAGGCCCATCTATACAGAGATCCCGGGTATCATCAGTCCAAATATCACCTGGGAAACTTCCACAACCAAGAATCTGGGTTTTGACCTCACTTTCCTGAACAACCGCTTGTCAGCTTCGATAGATATTTATCAGCGGCAAACGGATAACATGTTCGGGCCTTCCTCTGCTTTACCCGCCGCTTTAGGAACAGACCCGCCGCAAACAAACAGCGCCTCTTTAAGCACCAAAGGTTTTGAATTAGTAATAGGATGGCGCGACGCCATACAGGATTTTAATTATAACATTAACCTGATGTTGTCAGACAATGTATCCACCATCACCCAATATAATAATCCTACTAAAGTACTGAAGGATGAAACATGGTATGTTGGACAGACCATTGGTGAAATATGGGGGTTTAAGGCTAATGAACTTTTCCAATCCGAAAGTGAAGTAGAAAAATACACCTCACAGGTCGACCTTTCCTATTTTGGTACAGGTTGGCAGCCGGGAGATGTAAAATACCTGGATTTGAACGGTGATGGCAAAGTGGACGTAGGCAAAAATACGGTAGACGATCCTGGAGATCAAATTATAATAGGCAACAATCATCCACGCTATCATGTCTCTTTGAGTGCAGGTGCATCCTGGAAAAACTTTGACTTCCAAATGCTCTGGCAAGGAGTAGGTAAAAGAGACCTGTTCTTGGATAGTTACGCCACTTTATTTTGGGGCTGGAATAGCCAGGGCCATAGTCATTTAACTAAGGCGTCCCTTAATCACTGGAGTAAAGACAACCCCGATGGTTACTTACCCATACCGCTACTTTCTGGCGGAAGGTCGGGTTTTGCTAAAGACAGGCATCCTTCAACTAGGTACTTGCTCAATGGCGCTTATATCCGGCTAAAAAGCTTAAACATTGGATATACCCTACCCAGTTCACTTACTCAAAAGATTAAAATAAATAGTGTCCGAATTTTCATAGGCGGCGAAAACCTGCTCACCTTTACAAACATGTGGCCTACTTTAGACCCGGAAATCGCCTACGTCGGCAAAAGAAAAAGGACTTCCGATGGCAGAGCCTATCCTTTATCGCAAGTCTATACCTTCGGCTTCAACATCACTTTCTAAGAAATAAAACCTTTAATAATGAAACGAATTATTCTAATTTTTTTAATATCCACTTTACTCTTTGGCTGTACTAAAGTTTTAGATAAGTCCGTATTGGATCAGATGACGGAGGATACCTACTGGTCGTCTGCAACAGATCTGGAATTATATATAAATCAATTTTATAAAACGTTCCAAAATATGATGAGGTATGCACGCATTGAAAGCAACAGCGACAACCTACAGCCTGTTTCTCCCAATGAAATTTTAAATGGAACCCGGTCTATACCCGCATCAGGTGGAGGGTGGAATTGGGAAAATATAAGAAAGGTAAATTATTTTCTTGATAACGCCTCAAAGGTTACAGAAGGAACGCCCACTGAGCTCAAACAATATAAAGGGGAAGGTCACTTTTTCAGAGCATACTTTTACTATAAGCTGGTGCAACGTTTTGGCGACCTGCCCTGGTACAATTCCGTATTAGATATAAAATCTAAGGAGCTTTATGCCAGCAGGGACCCTAGAAACGAAATTATAGACCACATAATCAAAGATTTAGACTCGGCGATCGCTTATTTATCGCCTAAAAGCGATTTGCCCTCCGGACGGTTAAACAGGGCGTGCGCCCTGTTACTTAAATCGCGGGTTTGCTTATATGAGGGTACTTGGGAGAAATATCATGCTGGTGATCCGTTCGGCGTGGAAGGATCAAATGGACAGAAATACTTGCAGCTGGCGGTTCAAGCATCAGAAAAACTTATTGAGGAAGGCAGTTTTTCCATTTTTTCCACCGGAGATCCTGCAAACGACTATTATAATCTTTTCAGCCAGGAAGACTTATCGGGCAACCCCGAAGTGATTTTATTTGAAACCGTTGACCCTTCTATTGGACTGAGTAATGATTATTGGGCTTATTTAAATGGCTCCCGCGGCCACGCCAATGGTATCACTAATCAATTAGTCAGCGATTATTTATGTGCAGACGGTTTACCCATCAGCATCAGCTCGGATTATAAAGGCGATAAAACCTTAACCCAGGTCGTTAAAAACAGAGATCCCCGCTTATCCCAAACCATGTGGGTGCCCGGACAGGTTCGGCTAAATACAAAACCCGATCCGGTGTTCTTCCAATACCCTTCTTTAGACCGCGGGGGAAATGTAATGTCAACGACCGGCTATATGGTCCGTAAAGGATCAACAACCGACCCTGAACAAAATAAAGGATCGTCATCGGATAAATTTGTAAAGATTGACGGGGTCGTATTCCGTTATGCGGAGGTGCTGCTGAATTATGCGGAAGCCAAAGCGGAATTGGGTACGCTGACCCAGGCGGATTTAGACAGATCTATTAATCGATTGCGAGACAGAGTAGCAATGCCACATCTCCAGTTAAATGTAGGATTTACAGACCCGAATTGGCGTTTCCCCGAGCTCAGCCCCGTCATCAATGAAATCAGGAGGGAAAGAAGAGTGGAACTTGCACTGGAAGGGTTTCGTTATGATGACCTGATGAGATGGGCTGCTGCTGACCTGATTCAGGGAAAAAGGTGGAAAGGGGCAAGATTTATCCCAGGGGTGTCTTTCCCGGAGATAGAGGATAAAATAAAAGATATTCCGGTAGATGAGAATCAATATATTGATCGTTATCAAAAAACCTTACCTAATGGTTTCGGATTTAATGAAAAACGGGATTACCTGTACCCAATACCTACTAATGAATTAACATTGAATGAAAATCTAACACAGAATCCGGGTTGGTAATCTTATTGCTTCACTCACAGGAGTTAACAAAAAATGAATAATTTCAGGCTTTAATCCTATAGAAATGAAATACGCAATTTTTTCGCTAGCTTTAATCGGCACGTTATTTTGTTTATCGACAAATGCACAACAAACCCAGAAGTTGGATTCCAGACCTAACATCGTTTATATTCTTGCTGATGACCTGGGCTACGGTGACCTGGGATGCTATGGGCAGCAAAAAATTGAAACGCCCAACATTGACGCCCTGGCAAAAAAAGGAATGTTATTTACACAACACTATGCCTTTCCCGTGTGCGCGCCGTCCCGTTGTATGCTATTAACGGGTAAACATTCTGGTCATGCTTATATCCGTGGTAATCATGAGTGGGGAGAAAGAGGAGATGTCTGGAGTTATGAGGCAATGGAGGCCAATCCTTTCCTGGAAGGTCAGTGGCCAATTCCCGACTCCACCATAACTATTGCGGAGATGTTAAAGAAAGCCGGGTACACTACCGGCGTCATAGGCAAGTGGGGGTTGGGTGCCCCTATGACCACCGGCCTGCCCAATAGCCAGGGCTTCGACTACTTTTATGGGTTTATCTGTCAACGCCAGGACCACACCTATTACCCGGGCCATTTATGGGAAAACGAATACCGCGTTCCCTTAAGCAATAAGATAATCTCTCCAAAAACGACCTTACCTGAAGATAAAGATCCTTACGATCCGGAAAGCTATGCGAAATATCAACAAAATGATTACGCGATAGATTTTCTTATGAATGCGACAATGCGGTTCTTGGACAGCAGCAAAAACAAGCCTTTTTTCCTGTTTTTTGCTTCCCCCCTGCCCCACGTATCCTTACAGGCACCACAAAAATGGGTGGACTACTACCATAAAAAATTCGGGGCGGAAAAACCTTTTTTGGGCGGCAGCTATTTCCCCTGCCGTTATCCACGGGCCACCTATGCTGCTATGGTTTCTACATTGGACGATCATGTGGGACAGATCGTTCAAAAACTCAAGGACATGGGTGTTTATGACAATACCATTATCATTTTTACCAGCGACAACGGTCCGACATATAACGGAGGAACGGATTCTCCATGGTTTGATAGTGGCGGGCCTTTCAAAAGCGCAAAAGGATGGGGAAAAGGCTACCTTCATGAAGGCGGTATCCGGGAACCTTTTATTGTCTCCTGGCCCGGAAAGATAAAGCCCGGAAGCAGAAGTGCCTTGATCTCCGCCCACTGGGATGCCATGCCTACGCTTTGTGCCATCGCAGGCGTTGAGCCGCCTGCAAAAATTGATGGGATTAGCTATCTACCCACTTTAATGGGTAAGCCGGATCAGCAGGTCAAACACGAATATCTTTATTGGGAGTTCCCCGCATATGGTGGACAGCAGGCAGTGCGGCTGGGAAAATGGAAAGGCCTGAGAATGAACATCAACAAAGGAAACAGGGAGATTCAATTATTCGACCTGGAAAAGGATATTCAGGAACAACATGATGTTTCCGGGGAGCATCCCGACATCGTTCAAAAAGTCAAACAGATCATGGAAAGAGAACATGAAACGCCGGTAGTGGCCAGGTTCAGGATGGTGGAGTTGGAAAAATAGTTATGCTTTCATACTTTATTATTTAAATAGAAATGAGCAAAATCGGGTACAGTATCCTTTTGGGATTAATTTTGTCTACAACAGCCTCTTCACAAGAGCTTAAAAGACCAAACGTATTATTCATCATATCGGACGACCTCACCGCCACCGCCTTATCCTGTTACAAAAACACGGCCTGTCATACCCCAAATGTCGATAAACTTGCCAGCCAGGGAACCAGATATACAAGGGCCTATTGTCAGTTCCCTATCTGTGGCCCTTCACGCGCTTCGATCATGTTTGGCTATTATCCAAGTGCCACGGAGACCTACGGGTATGTAAGCGGCCGCAAACATGTAGGCAGTGATAAATTATCATGGCCGCAATTTTTTAAAGAAAAAGGATATTATACGGCGCGGGTCAGTAAGATATTCCATATGGGCATCCCGGGTGATATTATAAGGGGATCTAACGGAACCGATGACAGTGCATCCTGGACCCAAAGGTTTAACAGTCCGGGACCTGAGTGGAAATCTGAAGGAGAAGCAGAATTGGTGCAAAACAATCCTTTCGGATTAAAATCAAGAAAGGGGGGTAATGTAATGACCATTGTTAAAGCCGAAGGTGGCGATCTGGCGCAATCAGATGGTAAAACGGCTGAAAAAGCCAGCGAACTCATCCGCCAGCATAAAGCTGAGCCCTTTTTCCTGGCCGTTGGTTTTGTACGGCCGCATGTGCCGTTTGTGGCCCCAAAAGAATATTTCGAGCCCTATCCGTACCCGCAAATGATCCTGCCCCCGAAGATAGAAGACGATTGGAGTGATATCCCTACAACCGGTATTAATTATGTAACGAGCAAAAACGGGCAAATGTCAGAAGAACAACAGAAGAAAGCAATTGCTGCTTATTATGCATCCGTATCGTTTATGGACGCACAGGTAGGTAAGGTATTGCAGACCCTAAAAGAAGAAGGCCTGGAAGATAACACCATAGTGATCTTTACCTCCGATCACGGCTACCACCTGGATGAACACGGCTTCTGGATGAAAGTGAGCCTACATGAAGAGTCAGCCCGTGTTCCTTTGATTATCAAGGTACCCGGTAAGGCACCCGCTGTATGCCACAGCTTTGTGGAGCTGCTGGATTTATATCCCACCGTAGTATCACTAGCCGGATTCACTCCTCCCTCCGGCTTGCAGGGAAGAAGTTTAGTAAAGACTTTGGACAATCCCGAATATAAAGCAAGGGATATGGCCTTTTCCATCTCCAGGTGGAACGGAAAACTGTTTTATTTGATCAGGACAAAGAAATGGGCTTATATTCAATATCAGGAGGATGGTAACGGGGGCATGGAATTGTACAACATGCAATACGACCCTAAACAATACAATAATCTGGCATATTATCCACAATACAAAGATGTCCTTAAGGATATGCAAAGCAGGTTAAAAGAGAAATTAAAAACCGTTAGGAACAACGACTTGGGAAGAAGCTATGAAGCGGTAGAATAGGGCTTATCTGCCTTCCGTTTCGGGAAAGTTGCGCCCTTCAGTGGATAGGAACGCTCCCCAAGCATTCAAAGAAGCTTTCAGATGCCTTTTTTCAACCCTTGCAGGCGATAAACCATTCTTTTTTCATTCCCTGCCTTTTGCAGCTTCTTCTTAGCGCTGACATATTTAACTTCTTCGAGAAAGTGAACTACTCCGTTGGTCTACCTGACCACAAGATGTACACCTCCATTGTCTGATCAAAAGCATTAAACCTGGTTTGATCCAGCCACATTCAGAGCAGCTTTTACTACTCCGGAAAAATCGATCAATCTTAATCTTAATGAATGTTCGGTCATTACACATTACAATCAGCCTGATGTGAACTACCCACCCACGCCAGAGACGATGGGTTGGGCTTCGGGGGTCGTAGACTTACCTAATGGCAACGCCTCATCCCG
>CAYXRN010000017.1:0-35212 GCA_964467635.1 uncultured Chitinophagaceae bacterium
TCAGGGGTGATTTTTTTACAATAGCTTAGAAGGATAGATCGCGCAGCACATACATATTAATCGTATCATAAAATATGTCTTATAAAATCTCTATACTGTATATTTCATGTGCTTGTTATGGAAATATTTTTGCACTTGCATTTTATCCTTTTTCCTCATATTCATAAAATCTTCAACATTATTTCTCATTTACTCTTTATTAATTGGTCGTTTCTTTCCTATGGCATTTGTTTTAACGTTTTAACGTCTTGGTTCAAATACTCCTGTGCATTTAGTTCAGGACTATAAGGCGGTATAAGAAAGACTTCAATCCGATCTTTATTTTCTTCCAGCCATGCTTTTACCTTTTTAGTTTTATGAGCCGGATGGCCATCTGTTACAAAGAATATCTTTTGGCGGCTATATCTTACCAATCGCTTCAAGAAATTAAGAAAGACTTCTCCGTTAAATCTGTTTATTATCATAAACTGTAAATGTCCTCTGGTACTTATTGCAGATATCATGTTTAAAGAAAACCTTTGGCCTGTTGCTTTTATTACAGGTGTCTTTTCTCGAGGAGCATAGCTTCTGCCTGCATGATGATCGCTCCGCATCCCTGTTTCATCTCCAAAGTATATAACCCCTTTTTGTCTTTTGGCTTTTCTTTTTATAGATGGATATTCCTTATCTAACCATTGCCTTACTTTTTCAGGTTTCTGCTCAAATGCTTTGCGGATAGGTTTCTGTGGAGTATACCCCCAACTTTTCAAATATCGACCCACTTGCGATTTGCTCAACTCAATGCCATATCTTTCTATAATTAATCGTTGCACCGCTTGGCGAGTCCAAAGACCGAAGGGTAATTTTAATTGATCCGGAAGCTTATCCTTGATAAGTATTCTAACTTCAGCAGCTTGTTTTCCGGTTATCTTCTTTCCTTCACGAACTCCCCGTTTTTTCTCTTTAATATTTCGATTACCCCCTTTTTTATATTTTGCCCATATCCTATTTACAGACCTAATATTTAATCCAAATATTTCTGCTGCTTGTTCTTGGGTACCTTTCTTTTTCTTTAAATACGCTACGATCTGTTCCCGTATTGCCGCTTGGGCTGATGCTGTTCTATTTCTTCCATCTTTGTTTTGCATGTCGCAAATATACTAAATAAGTCCCAATTTATGCGACTGTTAATAAGTATATTGTAGCCATAAAAAATGATAAGATACTTCCATCATGAATATGATTATTTAATATATAGATAAATATCGCTTTATGGAATACTTTAATACCTCTTTTGCATTTGTATGAATATACAGGCCGAATGCACCATAAATGCTGTCAAATTCTAAAGCTTCCGTAGATTGCATGATATGTATGATGTTTTTTTTGGGGAGGGGTATTAAATTAGGATAGCTGTACATGAATGAAACTGACTTCCTGTCCGGACATACCTGTATAACATCGCCGGTGAATAGAGCCTGTCGGCCGGGCCAGTATAAAATATTGCCCCCCGGAAAATGTCCTCCACAGCATATGAGCTGAATATTATCCCACAATTTTTCCTTTACTGTATTCCATAAATGTAGCGACTGAGGCTTTCGTTGTATCCATTCCTTGTCCAGCGAATGAACATAAACCGGTGCATGATTAAAAGCTTCACTCCATCGTGTGAGGGTTGAAAAATAATGAGGATGAGAAATACAGATCGCTTTAATGCCCCCTAGCTTTTTTACCACGTCAATTGTACTTTCATCGAGATTGGTGATGCAGTCCCACAAAATATTGCCGATTGGGGTGATTAATAGATGTGCTCTTTGTCCTATGGCAAAAGAAGGCAAACAGTATATCGCATATAAGTGATCTGTTACTTTCTCTATTACGTTTTTATGGGTATGATTTACCTGTTCGAGGGTAGTCCATTGCTGCCCCTCAGGGGGAACATATTGACGTTCGTCTTCACAGATAGGACATTGTATGGGCGGGCTTTTGGAAGGAGCGTATTCTACTCCGCAAGTAGCGCAAATATAAGCAGTAGTTTCCATAGCGTCATCTTTTTACTGCTCCAAATATACTTATTTCAAAACAGTTAAGGAAGCCATCTTTTGCGAAAGAACAAAGGAAGCCCACTAATCAATGACATCCAGCACCGATATAGTAGGTTTAAATATCATTAAACTATCCGTCAATACATCTTAACTCAAGGCTAATGGTCGCTTGCATCCCACCGAGCCTATCGGCATCAGTGGGTTTTACGCTCCACTTTTATAAAAAATGAAAATCGGCAGATGGTTATTTTAAACCGGTAAGCGGCCATTCTTTTCTTACCCGGGATATATCAATAGTTCAATAATTTAATTTTTTATCTATTTCGTATTTTACCCCTTCATATCCCAGTATCCGTCGCATCAGGCCAAGCTGACCGAAGAGATAGCTTTGCCGGTCCGTAGCCATACCGATCATATTCAATTTGTTTTCCGCTACAAAATCTACTTTCATTCCAAAAGCATAAGGTTGTTGCAATTCTTTGTCTGTCATACTGAGCAGTCGTTGATACAACTTGGGTGAAATCTTATGCCATTCTTTTTTCAAAGCATCAAGTGAAGGATAGGGAAGACCTTCGTCCAGTGCTTTGGCCTGTCCAAAGAGGTCTTCATATGGATCGGTGTCTTTGATGCCTAAAATATTAGCTAACCAATAGCGGCAATTTACAACGTTACCTGCCATCCACAGGATATGATTGGTCCTCCCTTCAACGCGATGGAGGATGTCTTTATCTTTAATGCCTTTTAGTATATTGTTAAACATCTGGGATTGCATCCTGAAAGCAGGAATAATTATTTCTAATGTGGCTGAAGCTGGTACATCCATTGTTTTAAATTTTTAATTTGATTATTTAGCGCATTTACCGCAAGACGATTTTTTACCTCACTTTTCTGACAATCTTTTAACCGCCTCTAGGCCTTTGGTAAATCCGTGGGCCATCATTTGTTCGTATTCTTTTTCGATGTCAACCGTGACTTTTAAGGAGGTGACCTCATTTTGCTCAGTGAGGTAATATCCTTCCAGTGTACCCGCCCAGGTTTTTACTTTATCACTGGTGGTGTCTTCTATACCATTTTCTATTACCCCGAGATGCTTAAATACTATTTCCTGCGGTTCTTTTTTTGATTGAATAGTACTGACCATCCCGTTGCCTTTTCTATCGATAAAAAGTGTTTTACCGCCTATCATCCAGTCACTTTCCATTTGTGAGTCAGGATTAAAGTATTGAGTCCATTGATTGTAAGTTTTTTTACTCCACAAAACATCCCACACTTTCCAGGCAGGAGCATGGATCTGCGTTTTGAACTCTAATGTTTTCATGAGCTAAGTTTTTTTAGTTTTGCAATATCCAACTTCTTCATTTGCATCATTGCCTGTATGGCCTCTTGGGTCTTTAATAAGTCATTGAGGTTCTCAGGAATGATTTGCCAGGACATGCCGTATTGGTCTTTGAGCCATCCACATTGACTTTCGATTCCATTGGCGGTGAGATGATTCCAATAATCGTCTATCTTTTCTTGTGAGTCACAATGAACCATTAAAGAAATACCTTCGCTGAAAGAAAAATCAAGATCGGTTCCAGAATCCATAACTGCCAGCCAAGTGTTTTCGAGCATACAGTCTCCGTATGCCAGGTCTCCTTTTTTTGCCGGACCGACATCTTCGGGATATGGCGCCAGCAGCCCGATTTTACTGTCATTAAAAACGGCCGTATAAAAATTTATTGCCTCTTCGGCTTTGCCTACATTTGCTTTTGTAAACAAAAGAGAAGGGAGGACTTTTGGTCGCCAGTCTCCTTCTGGCTTATCGCCATATATGATTTGCCATGAGACGCCAAACTTATCTTCCACCCAGCCGTAGCGAGCTGCAAATGGATATTGATCCAGTGGCATATGTACCTTACCATTGTTTATTAATTTATCCCAAAGGTGGTCCACTTCTTCTTTAGAATCGCAATTGACAAAAAAGGAGACTGAAGGATTGATGGTGAAAATAGGGCCGCCGTTTAGTCCTATAAACTGGAAACCTTCAATTTCGAACCCCACTGTCATCACGCTGCCTTCGGTTTTCCCCGAAGGGCCGGTAGAGGCCTTGCTGTAGCGTGTAGTGGCCGTAATTTTTGCATTTTCGAAAATGGAGGTGTAGAATTTTGCGGCTTCTTCTGCCTCGCTGTCGAACCAGAGGCAGGTGGAGATGCTGTTTGTTGTTTTCATTTTTTTGGTGGTTTAAGTATATTTTGTTATTTTAAGAACGGGAAAAAGCGTTTATATATCTTAGTGGTTACATATAACTCATCGGTGCTTTGCCGAAACCTCTTCTTAATATACCAATCTGACCGATGTGGTAAGCCTGGTGGTGGTTTAAAAAAGCCCATTGCTCCCCTAAGGATGGCCAGAATTTATTTAAAGGTTTAGGTGGTTTAGTTTGAAGTCTTTCAGCAGTAACGGTTACAAGGCCGGCTTGAATAGGTTGATATATGGCATTCCATTCTGCTTTGATTGCTGCAATCGTAGGATAGTCGATATCATCTTTGGCACTTGATTGTCCTGCTGCCGCGAAAAGGTCATTCCACTTGACTTTGCATTCAATACCAGCTACCAAGCCTATCCTATACTGTGCGTTCAGCAGATGCCCTGCTAGGTATTTTATATGATTCATGCTTTTATCTCCGTGTAATCGCCGGTTAGTTTCTTCGTCGGTGAGGCCATCGAGTACGTTGTTGTATAAGCGATGGTGGAGGTTGTATTGCGAAAGGAGCAGCTCTTTCATGATGTTACCGTATTAGATGAGTTATTTTTCGATTTAGTTTGCGGGTATGGTGGTCGCGTTAAAACGATCCGGTTTCTACCTCTCCCTTCCGTTTATAGTCAGTAAAGATGACCCCACTTGGAGAAACCTGATAATTGAACAACTCAAATGCGACAGGAAGAGTTTCCTGGGTAAACAAGCGCTTCCCTTTCCCAAGGGTAACCGGAAATATTTTCAGCCAGAGTTCGTCCGCTAGATTATTTTTTAGCAATGTCTGAATAAAATTTCCGCTGCCGTGAACCTGAAGATCAGGACCGTTTTCTTTTTTTAGGTTCTTTACCGCTGTTACTGCGTCTCCGTCCAGCTGTTTGGAGTTGTCCCAAGAAAAGGTCAACTGCTGATGCGAGGCTACATATTTGGTTACTTCGTTAATGCCCGGCCATTCATTTGGATGTCCGGGCCAGTAGGAGGCGAATATTTCGAAGGTTTTACGTCCAAGCAAAAGGTCAGATCGTCCTGCCATCTGCTTTTCCATTATCTTTCCTGAAAATTCATCAAAATAAGGGACAGTCCAGCCTCCGTATTTAAAACCATCGGAAGTGTCTTCTTCCGGCCCTCCAGGAGCCTGCATGATTCCATCAAGGGAAATAAAAGATAGAATGATTAATTTTCGCATTATAATAAATTTTTATTTACTGTTTGTATTCATCATGCCTTCGCCACCAGGCACCTGCTATGGCGTTAGCTCTTCCTTTGGGAGTTTCCCAGTACTCCTGCCGTCCCAATGGCGTCAAGTCCAGATACATTAAGGTGCCAATAAGTGTTTGTAATCCCCGTGCATAGCTTGAGTAGCTATGGAACAGTTCATCTCGGTCCCGAATAAAAACACTTATCCCGGGAAGCTCTCCTTTCCAACCTATCCAGTTTTCACCTAGGTTTTTTGTTTTTTCGTAGTTGTACTCATCAAAACCTTTGTCAGAATTTATGGTTACATGAAAATCGTAATTAAAATCACTCTTATAGGAGGAATACCAGGGTACGTTCCATCCCATGCGGGTTTTATACTTTTCAATTTTTTCTAAAGGCGCTCTTGAAACCATTGCCAGGGTAGTATCACGTGCGTGTAGGTGCGCAAGGTGTCCGATATTATCGGCTATAAAGGAACAGCCCGAGCAACCTGCATCCCACGTCGGATCCAACATAAAATGGTAGACTATTAGTTGGCTGCGTCCCTCAAATAGTTCCAATAAGTTGACTTGTCCTTTGTGTCCTTCAAAGGAGTAATTTTTTTCCACTTTTACCATGGGCAGCTGTCGGCGTTTTTCATTGAGTTTATCCCACTGCCGGGTAAATACTTTTTCCTCTTGAAGCAAGGCTTTTCGGGCTTTTAGCCATTCTTCCCGGGATACGACAGCTGGCAGATCGATTGTTTTAGATTTCATGATGTCTGGCTTTACAGATATAGTTCATTATGAACAGGAAGGCTCAGAACTGATCGGATAAGGTAATCAAAGCAGCTTGTAGTTGCGGCTTCCTTTCAAAAAGGTTTGTATTTGTCTTATTTTACAATTTTTTCAAATAAAGCTTTATCTTTTTTAGTTTAGCGTATTTGCTGTGACTACTAAAAGTGTATACGCAACAGAACGCGATATGGTCATTATTGACAAATTTAAGAGATCCATTACCCACACAATGTTTTCCATGGCTCAGCATATTTTCAATAATGAGCTCCGTAACGGGGGATCGTTTCAGGTTCTTTTGTAACTGTACTTCTACTTCTTTTTTCCCTTTGTATTTTGCATAGCCAGGAATGTCGATGTCAACATCCTCGGATAACATATTCAGTGCTGTACCTAGATCGCCATTGACAAGAGCGATCTGAAAGTCTTTTAGCAGCTTTATTTTGGGTGCATTTCCACAATTTTTATCAACAGTGATGTTTACCATAGTTGGATTATTTTTCTCTCTGTTTTCTTTGGCCCGAAACTTCACAATCGCAGCAATTAACTGATTGGGAATAGGCTTATCCAAGGGGAACTGTACCGAACCTTTACCGGTTTTATAAGCGGCTAATTCCTTTTCAAACGCCTCAATCCCCGGCGGTGCGAGGTATAAACCTATATGGTTTTTGAATGCGGCGAAATGAATGAAGTTACCTTTTAATTGAAAAGTAGGCATCTGATATCTGACGGTTTCCGTTGCCTCAGGTACCGCCTGGTGAATAGTTTCCCGAATTTGCAGTAACACTTCCTGTACTTCATTGGGAAAAGTACTGATGTATTCGTTTATGTCTCTGTATTTGGTCTTGGCCATGTAGCTTAGTTTTATTGAATGTCCTTGCTTCCCCGAGCCGCCTTGTCTCTGGCATAGGTTAAAACAGCTCCGCCGGTTTCGAGCTGTTGTGTAGAATGCAGGGTAAGGGTCTTAAGGGCCATTCCTTGTTGGAATAAACGGCGTCCGCTGCCTAAAATAACAGGAGCTATCCCGATGCGATATTCATCAAAAAGATCTGCATCCATCAACGTCCTGGAAAGATCAGCGCTGCCAAAAACATACATGTTCAGCCCTTTTTGGGATTTTAATTTGGTAATTTCAGCTATAGGTTCTCCTTTAGCCAGCGTGGAATTATTCCATTCCAGCGATTTTAATGTTTTTGAAACGACCAGTTTGGGTATGCTATTCATCATTTCGGCAATTTCGCCTTCTGCTCGGGTCCAGTGGGCAGCCATTCCTTCATAGGTAATTCTTCCGAAAATAAGGAGATCAGCCGATCTCAGTTGTTCAATACTCCGTTTTTCCAGTTCTTCTCCCCAGATGACTTCATGAAAAGGCAATTCCCAATGCTTATTTCCTTCAAAATAACCGTCTAGGGAAATGATGTTCCACATGATTAACTTTCTCATTTTATTACTAGTTTTTTGAACAGCAACAATGACTGCGTAGAGGTCTACTGCCCACTATAGTTTACCATCCACCTCAAACTATATTTATCTATACATTGTCCAAACTTTTCGGCCCATGAGGTTTTTGCCAGTTTCATCTTTATTTCTCCTCCTTCAGCAAGTGCATGGAAAAGACGGTCCGCTTCTTCCGAAGATTCTGCTTCAATTTCGATGCTGATTCTGTCGCTTTCCTTAATGCCCTTTCCAAAAACAAATGCGCCATCATCTCCCATAAGTGTCGTATTCGCGCCTATTGTAAGCGTGATATTTGCAATTTTGTTTAGTTTTTCTTCGGACAGTCTTTCCCCGCCAGGTAGCTCGTCTTTCATGTCTTTAAAGCGTACCATTTGCAACTCACCGCCAAATATACCTTTGTAAAATAAGAATGCCTCCTCACAGTTGCCATTAAAGTTGATATAAGGATTTACTTGTTTCATAATGTTTTATTATTGATGTTTTCGTTTATTGCTGTTTCTTCATATTTTTTTTGTTAGACAGGAGTAATTTTGTCGTTAAGCTTTTTTTAGTTTGACGATATCCAGCTTAACCATTTGCATCATGGCTTTCATAGCACGCCCCGCACGCTGTTTGTCGTTGCTTTGATACAGTTTTAGCAAAGCGTCAGGAACGATCTGCCAGGAGATGCCGAACTTGTCTACCAACCAGCCACATTGTACTTCTTTACCTCCTTCAGTGAGCTTATCCCAATAATAGTCTATTTCATCTTGCGTATCACAATGTACCATAAAAGAAATGGTTTCGTCAAATTGAAAGGAATGTCGGTGTGCGCTGTCCATGGCCGAAAACCATTCACGTTCCAGCATAAAGTCGGCAAACAGGATTGTTCCTTTTTTATCCGGAGCCATATCACCTGGGTATCTGGTTAAGGTTCCGATTTTGGAATCGTTAAATATAGAAGTATAATGATTGATAGCTTCTTCTGCTTTTCCATAGGCCTCATTTACAAACAGCAGCGAGGGAAGAACTTTCTGGGATACTTTTTCCCGCGGCAACATCAATTGCCACGATACACCATATTTATCTTCAACCCAACCGAATTTATCACTAAATGGATATTTGTCAAGGGGCATCAAAGCCTTCCCGTCTTTGGATAATTTATCCCAAAGATCTTCTACTTCCTCGGGTGTGGTGCAGTTTATAAAAAAGGATATGGAAGGGTTTAACTTATCTTTTGGTCCGCCATTCATCAACATGAATTGTTGGCCTTCTAGTTCGAAAGATACGGTAAGTACGGTTCCCGCCTTCCCTGATGGAGTATCAATGGGATTTCGAACGGTCTCCGTAATTTTTATATTTTTAAAAATATCAATATAATAATCTGCAACTTCTTCCGCTTGATGGTTTATCCAAATACAATAAGTGATTTTTTGTTTTGTAGACATAACTAAATATTTAGTTGTTTTTAAAATTGTGACGTGATGGATTTAGCCATTGGCGTGACATAGCTTATACCTGTTTAACTTAATTATTCAATACACCCTCTTCTTTTGCTGTTGGACATTTTCCGCTGCAACTTCAAAGATTGCGGTTGTTTTAGTCTCCACTGATCCTTTCCTTCAGTCTTTGATCATTCAGGAGAATGAAATTTATTAACCAGCTGCCTGTCTCCTCTTACTATCCATCTGAGCCTTGCGCTTCTTAAATATAAACCTAACCAAAGAAGAATACCTAGGTAAACTGGAAAAAGGATATGCGTGAATAAAGGATTTTCTACCCGGATATGGGTAGCTACTGCTCCTCCCAGGTAGCCCGTGAGGAGTATGGCTCCTAACAAGGCAGTTTTGGGAAATGCATACAGCAAAGTACAGACCAACAAGATAATGCCTAACAGTGTAATGCTGCTTTCCGGGTATCCTAAGTTCATCGTGCCCTCCACTACGGCTTCTGGCTTGGCAAATTTTCCGAATGTGTCAAAAAGTAAAAACAGGATGACGATAATACTGAATATCCAGCCAATGACACGACCAGTTTTACCGGTTTGTGCTAGTACCTCCATAAGATATTAATTTTAGTGTGATTTGTCTTTGTTCTATGATTAAATTATCCGACACTTATTTTTCTTTCAGTGGCAGTAATACTTGAAGCGACATTTTGACCGGCCATTTTGCTTAGTTTGTGATAGAAAACATATGATCCGAATACAAGCAGCAGGCCGAACAGTATAAATAAAATACCTGAAGCCGGATCTCCGATAGCGATAAAAGAATAGATGGCCATGCAAAGATCAAAAGTGAAACCGGCATAGACCCACTCTTTTAGCCGTGGGAAACCGGGAACCAGGAGGGCGATAACGCCAAATACCTTTACCCAGCTAACCACAGGTAAGAAATACTCCGGATAACCTAAATGCGTAACAATTAATGCCTTCGATTGCTCGGGATTTACCAGGCCGGTGATGCCGCTAAATAGCATAAATACCACCATCGATCCCGTGAATAGCCAATAGAAAACTTTTACCGGTTTCATTAAAAATGCTTTATTTTATGCTGATGTTTACCATCCATTGTATAGCGTACCTATCACGAAGATCGCCATAGACGTCTCCCCACATTTGTTTTCGTAGCGGTTGTCCGATTTTGCCGCCATCGCTTAAAGCATTGAATATCCGACGTAGTTTCTGTTCGTCGTTTCCGCCTAAAGCAAGATGGACCTTTCCCGTGCCCAGTGCCTGAGATTCAGGATTGTCACTTGCCATTAACAAGACATCCCCTCCGGATAGCCGGGCGTGCATGATGCTGTCCTTTGTTGCATCCGGACAACTTTCATCCACTTCACCATAAGTTTGCATATCCAACTTCCCTCCAAATACACGCTGGTAGAACTCCATAGCCTCCCTGCAGTTTCCGTCAAAAAAAAGGTAAGCATTACAAATTATATTTTCCATTTTCTAAATATTTAGTTGATCTGTCTATTAACTTATGAAATATTCCTTTTGACAGGGTAGCGTTTTTATGTAGCTGATGTTATGCGGTTCGGCTGAAATTGATCATCCAGCATACCCCGTATTTATCTTTAAAGCTGCCAAAATAATCTCCCCAAAATTGATCTTTCATGGGCATTTCTACTTCCCCTCCCTCAGAAAGCGCACTGAAGAGTCGGTCTGCTTCCTCGCGACTCTCAGGGGAGATATTGATATAATTGTTGTTGCCTACGGATAGTTTCTGGCCCATAGATGGAACAATATCGCTGGCCATGAGCATACTGTCATTGCCTATGGGCAAGGATACATGCATGACTCTGTTTTTCTCAGCTTTGGTGATGTTCATTTCATCGCAATCCGGGATGTCTCCTATACGCATGATACCGTTTCCGGCGAACTCTCCGCCAAACACCGATTTGTAGAAATTGAAGGCTTCTTCAGCTTGGCCGTCGAAGTTCAGGTAAGAATTGAGTGTTTTCATTTTTTTTGTTTTTAAATAGTGAACCAGCAGCTAATTGTAATTTTTATGGTTAATCAAAGATCATTAAAGGTCTCCTAGGTAGATTTATTTAATTATTTTACAGATAAAGCCTCGCTTCTGCAGGATTTTTGGAACCTGCTCTGCTTCGATGTCTTTACCTTCTATCCTTAGTACTTTATCGCTATCGTACAGATCAAAATTGATTTTACAAGCCGGTAAGTACTTGCTCAGAAGGTTAACCAATTGCTCTGCTTTCCGTCTGCCCCGAACGTTTGTTTTGAATATTTCAACCATATTTTACCACGTATTTTATTGGATGCCAATTTTAATTGGTTAAGGTCAAGGGCTTGTCGCCTGTTGTTTGTCAGATTATTTTCTTGATTTTTACGATAAAAAAGCAACAAATTCCTGTTTCCAAGTATTTTTCCTTTGGAGAGGTTAGCTCCATCTTTTCGTGGAAAAGTGTTTCCCTTTCTCTAGTATTATCGGATTAACCATCAAAACGGAATTCGTCAAATAAGGCTGCTTTTAATCAATGTTTTACAGGGCTTGGCACTACCAAAACAAATATCTTCTACCTTTTTGTTGCTTTAACCGATGTACTTCTTCGACTAAATTTCTTTATACCACTTTGAATTTTTCCATCTTTAATTTTTCGGTGGCTGAAAAGCCATTTTTGTATAACTATTCATTATTTTAGGTACTAGGATGTGCTGTTTAAGAACTTTTTCAGATGATCAGTAACCTTCCATTGAGTCAAAAATTTTTCTCCCAAATAAGAGGAGGTCAGCCGTTGTCAATTGCGCGATCATAAATTCGCTGATCTTTTTATCTACCTGATACCGGCTTATTTGGCTATGCCGTCCTTCAAAATAACCGTCTACGACGACTATACTCAATAAGGTCAATTTCCGCGCATTATCACTTTTCTGATGGCCTGGATGTGCTTAAGTTGCTCTTTTTCACCGTTTGCATCAAATAGCAAGCCGTCAGATATGGATTAAGATCTCACCGAGCTTTTAAAAATCAAAGGCACCCTTTCTTAAATTAATCCCGTATTCCAAGTAAGCCTTCAGGCAAGCCAAGAAGTTGGCCCATCCTTCCGTATTTGCCATAAGCCACTTAATCCCTTCCTCGTTGTTGCTTTCCTCTTTTTCACTCACCTTCACAATGGTTTCCGTATTTCCATTAGAAGTTAGTTTAATTTCTACCAAATGTGCTTTATTGTTTACATCCCAGTAATAGGAAATATAGTTATCCATTTGAGTTTTAGCTATCCGGACGGGGACCTCCATGTCAAACTCGGGAAAATACCAGACGATCGCTTGATCAGTATCCATCCTGCCACTTCCTTTAGAAATAAAGTAGTTGGACATTTTTTTCGGATCAACAATGGCCTCATACACTTCGTGTGAAGGTTTTTGTATCTGAATTTTTGCCTCGATTTGAAGGGTTTTATTAGCCATTTTATTTTATTTAAGAGGTTCAATTTACTTCGTAATGCAAACATAGGAGCATATTATTTAATTTATGCGGTGCAAATGCGCCAACTTGAGGGCTGATTACGACAGCATACCCATCAAATGAAATTGGCTTATTCGGACAGTTGTATTGCGGAACCAAAGGCGAGGACAACGAGAATAGTTGGGCAGGAGAAAGAAAAAAAACAAAAAAAAGGCTACCCCGAGGGCTGATTACGACATAAATTACCCTATCTTTGTCTGGTGTATTGCACCGCACCGTCTGGTCATTTATTTATCATATTTTTCTGCCCATGAAACACATTACCATTATCGCCAACGCCGGAAGCAATCTGGGGAGCATTGATAATCCCCGTCGCGCTTTCCTTTTTGTCAATGATTACATGAAACAAAAAGGAGAGAAGCCCTTGTTTAAAGTACAGGTTGCCGGGCTGACCAAAGAAATCCTGCTAGAGAATGGATTGTGTACTTTACATGCGGATGTGACGATTGACCGCCTCAAAAAAACCGACCTGATCATTATTCCTGCTATAGATGGAGACATTGCCCGGCAGATGGGAAAAGGTAAGGCATTTATCCCCTGGATTATCCAACAGTATAAACAGGGTACGGAAATCGCCAGCCTTTGTGTCGGGGCCTTTCTGCTGGCTGCTACCGGGTTGCTGGATGGCAAGAGCTGCTCTACCCATTGGCGGGCGGCCAATGAATTTAAGGAACTGTTTCCCAAAGTACATCTGGTGACTGAAAAAGTCATTACTGATGAACATGGCATCTATACCAGTGGTGGTGCTTTTTCAGCAGCCAATCTCATACTTTACATCATAGAAAAATATGTGGGACGGGAAGCAGCCATCCGTTGCTCGAAGATGTTCCAGGTCGATTTGGACCGGCAAAGCCAGTCGCCTTTTATCATTTTTGAAGGCCAAAAAGGCCATGACGATGAACGTATCAGGGAAGCACAGGAGTATATTGAAAAAAATTATCAGGCTAAAATTTCTGTCGGTCAGCTTACTTCGCTATTGGCACTTAGCCGGCGTAATCTGGAACGCCGGTTCAAGAGGGCCACTGCCAATACAGTAGTAGAATATATCCAAAGGGTGAAGATTGAGGCTGCCAAGAAATACTTTGAAGACAGTGGAAAAAATATCAATGAGGTGATGTACGATGTGGGGTATAACGATACAAAGGCTTTCCGTACGGTATTTAAAAAGATCACCGGCTTGTCGCCGGTACAGTATAGGAATAAATATAATAAAGCGGTATTGGTGAATGAAGTGTCGGCCTTATACTGATTTTAATTGAGTAGACTTGTTATGGAAGCAGACACCTTGAAAAGATTTGACCGGCTTGTAGCTATTCTGATCCAGCTGCAATCTAAACGGATTGTAAAATCACAGGAACTCGCCGACCGTTTTGGGGTAAGCCTACGTACCATTTACCGAGATCTCCGGACCTTAGAAAAAGCCGGTGTCCCACTCTATGGCGAAGCCGGCAGCGGGTATTCTCTGGTGGAGGGATACCGCCTGCCCCCGGTAATGTTTACCAGGGAAGAAGCCGGCAGTTTTCTGGCAGCTGAAAAGCTCATGGAGCAGTTTGCCGATAAAGGGTTGGGAAAATATTTTGAATCAGGGATGTTTAAGATTAAATCCGTGTTACGGGGAACGGAGAAAGACTGGCTTGCCGCATTGGATTCACAAATTACTGTACATCAGCGGCGACCGGCCTTCAATGAAACCGTACCCAACGCGCTGGAGCTACTCTTCGAAAGCCTGGCAGAAAAAAAACAGGTCATTGTAAGTTATCAGGCTTTTCATGCGGACCGCCCTGAATCAAGAACGATAGAACCGGTTGGGCTTTTTCACGAAAATCAGTTTTGGTATATATTGGGTTATTGCCATCTTCGTCAAGATTACCGACAGTTTCGCATTGACCGCATTTACGGTATTTCAAAAAGTGAGCAAGCGTTTACACGCAGGCATGGAACGGTAGCTGAGTATCGGAAAAGCAAGAAGATGCAGCAGAAGCTCATCAGCGCAAAGCTGTTGGTTGATAAAAAAATCGTCAGTTATTTCGCCCGCGGATTGCAATATTACCAGGCCATCTCGAAAGAGGATAAGGGAAGCCAGACAGAGCTGACATTTCAGGTGGATGTGCAGGATCAGGGTTTTGTTCGCTGGTTGCTCATGTTTGGTGATCAGTTGCAGATAATGGAACCTGCTTCACTGAAGAAGCAGTTCAAGGAAATACTTGACCGGGCAATGAAGCGTACGCAGTAGAAGACCGTTTTAAGAACAGGCACAGAAGATACCCCGGTTTTAGATTTCCCAGGTACAACAGCTGTATCTTCTGTGTTTGTTTTTCATTTATAGAAGTTAATTAACTTCTTTGGCCCGCAGGAGCCCGGAAAAAAGTATCCTTATTCTCCGAGCGGGCTTATTACTAGTCTTGTTTTCTCCCCAACTCACTACCCAAAGAACGAAACAAAGCATGATATTAGTTTATGATTTGGGAAAACAGTTCCGTTAAAAATTGGAAAAAGATATTGATTTATCTTTCCCAAAATGCGGGTGGTTCTATGTCAAGTGAACGTAGATAAACATAGCCCTGCCCGCGGTGGTGGATTTCGTTATCTATGTAATATAAGATGGTAGAAAGGACAGTCCCTTCCCAATTTCCAAAGGCCTTGATTTTATCATGGAAACGTTCCGCTGTTATTTTTGGCCAAAAGGTGTCAATAACAGCTGTGTTTTCATCCCAACGTGCTAATATAGCCGCTTTACGGCCTCCATGGTCAAATCGGATGGGATATTCCTCTGGGTCGCCGGTGGCGATCTCTCGGATCCCGGGACCGGCTATGCTCAGCAGTTCCATCGTCATGTCAGCGAAACTGCGCATGCCACCGATGCGGTGATTGAAAAATTCTTTTTCCGGGAAAGCCTCGATAACCCGGCGGGTTAGCGCCCGATGTCCCTGCCAATGCAATAATAATTCGTGCGGTGTAATGACGACCGTTGATGGCGTTTTTGCTGTGGTGCTGTTCATAAAAAAAGTTTAATGATGAATGATAACGCAAAGGTATAGTCGGATAGTGACAGCCCTGTGTCAGTAGCAAACGATTCTGTTCAAATTTTTTTCCTTAGTTTAGCAGCCTAATAAAAGCAGCCACTTGAGAGCAACTCTTATACGCTATATCTTTAGAAACCGGTTGTGGGCGATTTCTTTTGATCAAGTCCCCATATATGCTGATCATGATCAGCGTTCTTCCCTGTGCCGGTCCAAACATATATATTATCCCTATAGATTTAATATAGTTCTTTTTACTTCCGTATATGAAGCACTAAAAACCAATATTTCATGCACCAAAACCTAACACAGAAATACCAGGGAGAAATGTGGGGGCATCCCAAAGGCCTCTATATATTGTTTTTAACGGAAATGTGGGAGCGCTTTTCCTATTATGGCATGCGCGCCATATTAGTCTTGTACCTGGTACAGGAAACAACAGCTGTCAATCCGGGCCTGGGTTGGACCAATGGTCAGGCGCTGGCGCTCTATGGCTGGTATACAATGTTGGTATACGTCGCCTGTATTCCTGGTGGAATTATCGCCGATAAATTACTTGGACAAAAAGATACAGTACTGATCGGAGGAATCTTACTGACGATGGGACACGGCATTTTGGCGGTGGACGCTTTGTGGGCGTTTTACTCAGGACTTGTTTTAATTGTTCTGGGCGTTGGTCTGTTGAAAGCCAATATCTCCACAATGGTGGGCGGTCTTTATCGGGAAGGCGATATCCGCAGAGATAAAGGATTCACCATATTTTATATCGGGATTAATACGGGATCTTTACTTTCCACACTATTGGTGGGCTATCTGGGGGTTCAGGTAGGCTGGCATGTCGGCTTTGGAACAGCAGGGGTAGCTATGTTGTTGGGTTTGTTGGTTTATTCCTGGGGCCGGCGTTATCTCAAGGGCGTGGGCAACCGGATTTCCAAGACAGAAAGTGAAGGTGCGTCCTTTGGGGAATTGTTTCTCAACTTATTGAAGGCGCCGTTACAGCTCACGATAACCGCTATACTGCTGGTAGCCTCCCTGTATTGGTTGTTTTTTCACTCCATAGCGTATGGGTTTTTGTTCATATTTATTAGCCTTGTGGTTGGTATGATGTTGATGATCTACAAGGATTTGACCAGTCGGATAATGAAAGACCGCTATGTGGTGATGCTGCTGGCTTTTTTAATGACCATTGTTTTTTGGGGCGCTTATGAACAGGCGGGCGGCCTGATGACGATTTACGCCTCCGAGAAAACCAATCGCATGATTGAATGGCTCAATTTTGAAGTACCCGCCCCCTGGTTTTTATCAGCCAACCCGCTGTTTATCATTCTCTTTGGTGTACTCGTGGCCAATTTTTGGGCGAAAAGAAAATTGAAAAATAAAGAAGCCACCTCTATTTTTAAAATGGCTTCTGGTATCGTTATCATGGGATTGGGTTTTGTATTCATGGCTTGTGCTTCCAAGCAATTTGAAATGAATGGCTCCTCGGCGATGTATTGGCTGATCCTGGCTTATCTGTTTCACACCATTGGAGAGCTCAGCTCTTCGCCGGTCGCCTTGTCTTTTATTACTAAATTATCGCCAGTGAAGTATGGTTCAATCATGATGGGGTTGTACTTTGCCGCTACCGGATTTGGGAATAAAGTAGCAGGCGTTGTAGGCGAAATATCACAGGGCGAATCAACGAAGATAGAGATTACGGCTGGCAAGGCTGAAATATCTCCTTTTATTCCATCGGCAGACAGTATTTTGGCCGAAGGCGAGAAGTTCAATATCAAGACGGAACTTTATCCGGCTGATGGCAAGTTCATGGCCGTGGATGCGGCTACCGGCCAATCCGTTTTAGATCTGATTGCATTCGAGAAGCCGGAAAAAAAGAAAGAAATCACCCAACTGCTGGAAGACAGTCATGTAACCAAGGCGAATCCTTATCATGCTACCTTCAATTTTGAGAAGGATCCCGATGCTAAGAAGGCACTTGTTGGTAATCATCTGAATTATTCGGGTGTATTCACCATAGATGAAATTCAGACAGACATGGAGTTCAGAACTTTTGTCGGTATTACCATATTTACCGCCATATTTGGTTTGTTGATCATTTTGATGTTGAAGCCATTGAAGCGGCTGACCCATGGCGTGGAAGATGACGAACAATGATCACTACAAGTTTCAGCTAAAAAACGCTACGAGGCTAGCAAGCCGCAAATAGAAACTAAAAATCAGAAACTTTTATGGCATCCAAGACTGATATCGATAATTTTTTCGACTCCAATGTGTTAGGACATCCCGCGGGATTATTCATCTTGTTTTTTACCGAAATGTGGGAGCGCTTTTCTTACTATGGTATGCGCGCATTGCTGGTATTGTTTCTTACCTCAGCAATCATGGCAGAAGGGTGGGGGTGGCCTAGAGAACAGGCGCTGGCGCTTTATGGTACCTATACTTCTTTAGTTTATCTTACCCCCATATTGGGCGGATATCTGGCCGACAAATTCCTGGGTTACCGCAATGCGGTGGTGCTGGGCGCCTTTATCATGACACTGGGGCATGCTTCTATGGCCATGGATACCCATTTTACGCTTTATCTGGGCCTGTTTTTTCTGGTGGCTGGCAACGGCTTTTTCAAACCCAATATGACCTCTATTATTTCTCATATGTATAAAGATCGTCCGGAAAAAAAAGATGGCGCCTATACTATATTTTATATGGGGGTGAACGCCGGGGCTTTTTTAGGTATTTTGTTGTGTGGTTATGTAGGAGAGCGGATCGGGTGGCATTATGGCTTTGGACTGGCGGGCATTTTCATGTTCTTTGGCATGCTACAGTTTTATTTTGCGCAGAAGATTTTTGGCTCAGTTGGTAAAAAGCCTATAAAAGAAAAGCAGCCGGAGAAGAATACGGAAAACCAGACCACTGTAAAAGAAAAGAAAAATCCGTTCACTACCTTTGATTTAGTATTGATCGTTATCAGTGCAGTGATTGGTATTACCTGGGTGATCAATGATCCGGTGTCGAAAATAGGCGGGGTGAACCTGTTTAATTTCCAGATGGTGGGACTTGACGGCGCTACGTTTATGATTGTTGCTGCTATCGTATTGTTTTTTGTACTTCTGGTTAGCCGCATTATCCGGTATGATAAGATTACAAAAGATCGGATGATCGCGGTTGCCGTTTTTGCCTTTTTTACGGTGTTTTTTTGGGCAGCTTTTGAACAGGCCGGAGGTTCCATGACTATTTTTGCGGCCGATTATACCGACAGAACCCTGTCGGGCAGTTGGGCAGATGTATTCAGAGTGGTAAATACCGCCATTACAGTTATCCCTTTGGGCATTATTACCTATGTACTTTTTAAGTTGTTTAAACAAACATTTGCTAAGTATGCGTTGTCCAACTTCTTTTTAGGCACGAGCTTTACCATTATCTGGGCTATTGTCATCTATATGCTCTACCGGCAATACTCCGTTGAAAATCCGGAGGTGCCTGCATCCTGGTTCAGCATCTTAAATTCACTCTTTATCATTGTCTTCGCCCCCGTTTTTTCCAGGTGGTGGGAAAGTAAATACAACCCCAGTGCTGCGGTAAAGTTCGGCCTTGGGCTTGTTTCGCTGGGAGTCGGCTTTTTGTTCCTTTCCTTTGGCGCCTCGGGTATTCCACAAGGAGCGGAAGTAGCGGCCGTAAGTATGATATGGCTAGTATTTGCTTATTTTTTCCATACGATGGGCGAGTTGTGCCTCTCTCCCGTTGGGCTTTCATACATAAGTAAATTAGTTCCGGGAAGGATGATCGCCTTTATGTTTGGTGTATGGTACGTGGTTAATGCCATCGGTAATAAGCTGGCAGGTACTACGGGTGGTATGATCGATAAAATCACCCAAGAGTATTCCCTCTCTACCTTCTTCCTGATGTTTTTTGTGGTCCCGGCCGTTGCCGGTGTAATTGTTATCTTGTTGAATCCTATAATGAAAAAACTCATGCATGGGGTGAGGTAACTGCAATGCTAAGGGTGCTTACGCTTTACCGGTAGTTCCTGTGTCGTCCGTGGTAACCAATTGTTTTAAGAAACCCTTTCACATCTCAATCACTCAGGTCGTCCATTCGAAATGTATCAAAAACTCAGCCCGGTGTCTTTTTAAAGATTAATCCATCCAGGCTGATCATACCGGGTCCCAGCAACAAAATAGCTAAAAACCCGGCTAATAGCACAAAAGGAAGCTGGGCCTGAGCCATGATCTGCCAATGATGAACCAGCGTAATGGCTGTCAACATGTTAATAATAAGAGGAATGACCGCCAGGCGGGTGAACAAACCAAGGATAATGAGAATTCCACATACAAATTCTGCGAATATGGATAGCACTAAAGAAAAATCAGGCCCCATCGATAGAAAATTGACAAAATGCTCATGCATCTCGGAAAAGTTTGCAATTTTCATCCACCCATGACCAATGACGATGATACAACCTAAACCCGCCCGGAGAATTAGCATGGCTAGGCTATGTGAGGTGCTGGAAGATTTCGGTAATAAAAACTTTTTCATTGAATAAGTTTTAAGGAATGCAGTAATCTGAAACTATTCTAAAAGCTAGCAGGATAAAGATATTAAAGTTTGCTGAAAAATAATACATTATCGTTTTTTGCTAAGAATATTGACAATTGCTAAAAAAATTAGTAATATTGTGCCGTTGTATCGCGTCAACAGGCATGACAACAGAAGGGGACAGTGCGGTAAACAAAAAGCGAGATCTGCTCATGCCGGGTGGCGGTGATTGAAAGCAACAGCCAAAATTATACCGCACATCAGGATGGAATATGCGATCGTTGACATCGAAACCACGGGCGGCTATGCTGCTGGAAGTGGCATAACCGAAATTGCCATACGCATTTTTGATGGCGAGGAGGTTATTGATCGCTTTGATTCTCTGATCAGACCGGAGTATAATATTCCCTTATACATCACTTCGCTTACCGGTATTGACAATGAGATGGTACGTGATAGCCCTGCATTTGAGGAAGTAGCGGAGGAGGTTTTTTCGTTGTTGAATGGGCGTATTTTTGTCGCACATAACGTCAATTTTGATTATTCCTTTTTGAAACATCATTTGGCCGAAGCCGGATATCAGTACTCAGCTTCAAAATTATGTACAGTACGTATGAGTAGAAGAATTAGGCCCGGGTTAAGTTCTTATAGCCTGGGAAATCTTTGTAATGCGTTAAATATTCCTATTGAGGACCGGCATAGAGCCGGTGGGGATGTTGATGCTACTTTAACTTTGTTTTCAAAGCTGTTAGCATGGGATGCGGATGGTGTTATACCGGCTATGTTAAAAAAAGGGTCTAAAGAAGACCAACTGCCGCCAAATCTGGATAAAGCTGATTTTAATCTGCTCCCCGGACAGCCGGGAGTGTATTACTTTTTGAATAAGAAGGGGAAGGTTATTTACGTGGGTAAGGCCAAGAATATCAAAAAAAGGGTATCACAGCATTTTATGGGAAGCAATTCCGGCCGGCAGCGACAAAACTTTATGCGGGAAATTTATGCCATTCATTTTGAATTATGTGGTACCGAATTAATGGCTTTCATCCTGGAGGCTATTGAAATAAAGCGTATTTGGCCGAAATATAATTATGCGCAAAAAAAATATGAACCGAAGTTTGGCCTGTTTCTCTATGAAGATCTGCAGGGATATAAACGCTTGGTTATTGGAAAATACAACAAGAGCCACCTTCCCATACAGGTCTTTACTACGCTGGAAGGAGGAAGGAATAAGCTATATGACCTGGTGAGACGTTTTCGGTTGTGTGCTGCTTTATGCCGCTTAGGAAGTTGCGAGTTATGCAATCATGTGAATAAAAGGAAAGACCTTCTGTGTACAGCCGGTGATCCGCCAGAAATATACAACCAGAAAGTGGAGGAGGCTCTTTCTTTTTTAAAAGAAAAGATGCCAGGATTTTATATTATGGATAAGGGCAGAAATAAAAATGAGAAAAGTTGTATCTGGGTAGAAAATGGTAGTTTTTATGGAATGGGATATATTGGGAACGAGGAAGATATTCATTCTTTGGAAGATATAAAGGACAGGCTAACCAAATATGTAAGTAGTCATTATATCATGCAACTAATTATTTCGTTCATGTGTAAGAATTCAGATAAGGTCTTTAAGTTGAATGTATGAGTTAACACTTAGGATAGTTGTGATCGTACTTTAAAAGATTTTAGAGCGCTTTCACAATTGGAAATCATGATTAAAGGAAGGAACCGGGTTATGATTGGCTTTCAAAATTTTGTAGCTTAGCTCTTTCACAATAGCCTCAGGTGTTTGAAAACGTACCTTGCAGGCGAAGGTTAGAAGCACTAGGGTCATGATTGAACTTTAGGTGATTAGAATAGGACTTAAGCGCAAATGTGAATACGGATATATTTTATTTTTAGCATACCTACCAAATGTTTTTGTCTTTTTTATTAAAGCATAAAAAAGCCCTGGGACATTTGTACCAGGGCTTTTAACCGTAGGCTGTGCAGGTCAGCTTCCCTGCTTTTCTTTTTCAGGAGCAGCCAGTTTAGCTTCTTCTTCATTTCTCACAACCACTACGCCATCAAATACATCGATCAGTACCGGTTTGGTTTTATCAATGGTGCCGGAAAGAATCTTTTTGCTGAGCAGGTTTACAATTTGTTTTTGGATCACTCTTTTCAGCGGACGCGCTCCAAACTGCGGATCGTAGCCTTGTTCAGCCAGATACTCCAAAGCGTATTCTGTAAATTCCAACTGCATGCCGTTTTGCGCCATCAGCTTCTTGAGGTGGTTCAGTTGAATGCTAATGATATTTTTGATTTCTTCGCGCATCAGGGGCTGGAACATAATGATCTCATCTACCCGGTTGAGGAACTCCGGACGAATGGTCTGCCGCAGCAGGTTCATGACCTGCGTACGGGTGTTTTCAACCACTTCTTCTTTGTTTTTATCATTTACCTTTTCAAAGTTTTCCTGAATGATGTTGCTGCCCATATTGGAAGTCATAATAATAATGGTATTCTTGAAATTGACCACGCGACCTTTGTTATCAGTCAGCCGGCCATCGTCCAAGACTTGCAGCAGAATATTCCATATATCCGGATGCGCCTTTTCGATTTCATCCAATAATACCACGGAATAGGGTTTTCTCCTTACGGCCTCTGTCAATTGCCCCCCTTCGTCATAGCCGACATAGCCAGGAGGAGACCCGACCAGCCGGCTGACGGAGTGTTTTTCCTGATATTCACTCATATCAATACGCGTCATCATGCTTTCGTCGTCAAAAAGGAACTGCGCCAGCGCTTTGGCCAGCTCTGTTTTACCGACACCGGTGGTTCCCAGGAAGATGAAAGAACCTATAGGTTTGTTGGGGTCCTGTAAACCCGAACGGCTGCGGCGAATGGCATCCGCTACAGCTTCTATAGCTTCATCCTGGCCTACCACGCGCTCATGCAGATGCTCTTCGAGTTTCAAGAGTTTTTCCCTTTCGGTTTGCAACATGCGGGAAACCGGTATGCCAGTGGCCCGGGATACATTCTCTGCGATGTCTTCCGCATCAACTTCCTCTTTGAGCAGGCGTTTGCTATTGGCAGACATTTCCTGAAGTTCCCTAGTGAAGCTTTGTACGTTATCTTGTTCCTCTTTTATTTTGCCGTAGCGGATTTCTGCTACTTTACCATAATCGCCGTTGCGTTCGGCTTGTTCGGCTTCGTGTTTCAGGTCTTCGATAGCGGATTGTGCGGCCTGGATTTTATCCACCATTTCCTTTTCCTGTTGCCACTTCGCCTTGAAGGCGTTGCGTTCTTCATTCAGCTCAGCAATTTCTTTGTTTAGTCCGGCGAGCTTGTCTTCGTCCTTTTCCTGCTTAATGGCTTCACGTTCAATTTCAAGTTGCCGTACCCGACGTTCAAGTTCATCTAATTCTTCGGGCATGGAATTCATTTCCAGGCGAAGCTTGGCTGCACTTTCATCTATCAGGTCAATGGCTTTATCCGGTAAAAATCGGTCGGTAATATAACGATGTGAAAGCTCTACGGCAGCGATGATTGCTTCGTCTTTGATCCGTACGTGATGGTGGGTTTCATAGCGTTCTTTTAGCCCGCGGAGGATGGAGATGGCGTCTTCCACGGTAGGTTCATCCACCATTACCACCTGGAAGCGACGTTCAAGCGCTTTGTCTTTTTCGAAATATTTTTGATACTCATTCAGGGTAGTGGCGCCGATGGCCCGTAGTTCCCCTCTCGCAAGCGCCGGCTTCAGAATATTTGCAGCATCCATGGCGCCTTCCATCGCCCCTGCACCAACAAGCGTATGGATCTCATCAATAAACAGGATGATCTGACCATCGCTTTCCGTTACCTCTTTGATTACTGCTTTCAGGCGTTCCTCAAATTCGCCGCGGTATTTGGCCCCGGCCATTAGCGCGCCCATATCCAGAGCATAAATAACCTTGGTTTTTAAGTTTTCGGGCACATCGCCATTGACAATGCGATGGCCCAGTCCCTCGGCAATGGCTGTCTTCCCCACACCGGGTTCACCCACTAAAATAGGGTTGTTTTTGGTGCGTCGGGTGAGGATGTGCAGCGTGCGCCGGATTTCTTCATCCCGGCCGATCACTGGATCCAGTTTTCCTGAAGAAGCCAGCTCATTTAAGTTGCGGGCATATTTTTGTAAGGCGTTGTATTGTGATTCCGCATTTTGCGAGGTGATGTTAGAACCTTTGCGCAACTCTGTAATGGCGGCCTTCAGACCCGTTTCTGTGAGTCCTACGTCTTTAAGTAACTTGGCCGTATCGTCATTGCCCTGGAGCAGGGCTAGTAACAGGTGTTCTACACTGACAAATTCATCTTTGAATTCTTTAATGGCTGCTCCGGCGCGTAGCAGAACATTATTGGTATCGCGGCTCATCACCTGCCCGCCTTCCCCCGATATTTTAGGGTAGCGGTTGACTTCTTCGTCCAGCTTTTGTTGCAAAAAGGCAACATTGACATCGTTCTTTTTTAATAGATAATCGATTATATCTTCATTGCCTTCCATCAGCGCTTTTAACAGGTGGCCGGTTTCAATGCTTTGATTGCTGGCATTGAAGGCCAATTGCTGCGCCTGTTGAAGCGCTTCCTGAGATTTAATCGTGAAATTATTGGGGTTCATATTTACCGTTCTCGTTATTTAGATTTTACAAATTACGAATTTTATAGCAAATAATAAACCAGCACGAGCGATCGGTAATTTTGTCAGGGAAAATATCTTTTATATGACAAAATTTCATATTTAAAAGTGTGTCTACTGTTGAGGTATGGCTTTACCTGTACATATTGCTTTTTCTGTAACCCCTTGCTTTAGGGAGCGATTTCCTTTAATCGCTCTATCACGTAATGCACCGCCGGACAAATTGTTGTATTTTGGAAGGTAGTACCCGGCCTTTTAAGAAATTCTCTGCTGTCGGTGTAGGGATAGTGCTTGCAGTCTCCTGGCCGCTGTTCATAAATGGCACAAAAGTTATCGCTTCCCAGAAAAGGGCAGGGGCTGCCCTTAACTACATAATCTCCATCTTCATCCAACCGCAGGTAGGTTTCTATGAAAGCAGATTCCTTCATCTTTAAATGCCTGGAGATACGCTTAATGTCCGGTGTCTTAAACCGGGGACTGATCGTTTTGCAGCAATTGCCGCATTGCAGACAGTCGATGTGAGTAAAGGCTTCTTCGTGTAGTTGAGGTAGACGTTTTTCCAGGCCTTTCCCTTTTTTGGTTTGAAGCTTTTTGAGGAATTGCTTGTTGGCTTTCTTATTTCGCGTTGCCTTATTTTGCCAGTTGTTTAGTGGATCATTCATATTCTTCCAGTGTTCTTCTTACCTGTTGAAGGTACCCGCCTCCGAAGAGGAGGCTGTGCACGAGCAGCGGATAAAGCTGGCACAAGGGAATGCGTTTTTGCCAGTCCGGGGCCAATGGAAAATACTCTTCATAGCGCCAGTAGAATCGCCGGTCAAAACCTCCGAACAGTCGGGTCATGGCCAGATCAATTTCCCGGTGGCCATAATAAACCGCCGGATCAAAAAGGTAGGGTTGCGCTCCGGGTCCACAGCGATAATTGCCTCCCCAAAGATCACCATGGAGGAGCGCGGGAGGTTCTTTGGGAAAGACTTCCGCTATGTGTTTGTATAGATGCATCGCCTTGTTCTCATAATGCTTTTCTAGAAGCTTTTTATCAATACATTTCCGGATAAGCGGTTGCAACCTTTGGGAAACATAAAAATCCGGCCAGTTGTCATAAGCTTTGTTAGTTTGCGGAAGTGGCCCGATGTAATTGTCTTCATCCAGGCCAAAGGTCGGGCGGGTACATTGGTGGAGCTGTGACAGCCCTTTGGCAAATAAATCCCAGAAATCAGAACCGGCGGACTTCCTGGGGATGTATTCGATAACCAGAAAGTGTTGGCTCCCCGCGGCGCCAAAGCACAAAGGCTTGGCTACGTTCACTGCCTTTTGTCTGCCCAGCAAATCAAGGCCTTTGAATTCTTTTTCAAACAGGTCCGATGGAATGTTTTCCGCAGTCTTTAAAAAGAAGTTGCCTTTGGCGGTATCAAGCCGAAAGGCAGGATGTGTATCTCCTCCGTGTACTGGATCAGCCGTTTTGATTTGGATGTGCTCGCCTGTATGGATCTTTAGTTGTTGTTCTATTTCTATTTTTAATGATTTATTTAACTGCATGTTGTCTGGTCTATTTAAGACTTTTTCAAATGAAGCAGGGGAGTCGCCGCCAATGAAAAATATTTTGTTCAGAAAGATATTTTTCCGGTAATTTTCCGCCCGTATTTAAAAAAAATACTGGATGAAACGGTTGTTGTTAATTAAAACGAAGGTACTATATATTTTGGGAGTGCTCTTGATTATTTGGGGATTTCAGTATATTTTTTCTCATTCCTATGCATTCAGGTCCTTTTACCTTTCCAGTTTTTATCCCTGGCTTTCAACAAGCCTGCGCAGGATGACCGGCTGGCTTTCTTTTAGCGTCGGAGATATCCTTTACATTTTAGGAACCCTTTGGCTGCTGCTCGGTGTTTATCGCTTTGTCAGAAAGCTTGTTCTGATAAAAAAACACCCGTTCGCCTGGCTGAACGTGATTTTTCGTTTTATCCTGATTGTACTTGTAGTCTATTTCGTGTTCTTAGTATTTTGGGGCTTTAATTACCGGTTTGACCGGTTGTACGCGGACTTTGGGATTTCCAGGGGGAAATATTCACAGGAAGCTTTGGCGCAATTGTGTGACACACTTATCCAACGGACCAATGCGCTTCATATGCAACTGGCAGGAAGTGATACAATCGCTACACATGAATCTACTGATTATGAAGCCATCAGGCAACAGGCGATAGCAGACTATCAACGCATGGCTGATAAAAACGAAGTTTTTAGTTATGATATGGAAAGCATTAAGCCTTCTATGTTTGGATACCTGATGAACTTTGCAGGCGTAACAGGCTATTATAATCCATTCACAGGAGAAGCACAGATCAATACTACGCCTCCTGCCGTAAGTCTCCCCTTCACGACTTGTCATGAGATGGCGCATCAACTTGGTTTTGCTGCGGAAGATGACGCTAACTTTATCAGCTACATCATTACGTCTACCTCTCCCGATCTTTATTTCCGGTATTCGGCCAATTTTTCCCTGCTGCTGTACGCTATTAATGCTTTGTCTTTTAGACAACCTGAACTTGCTGACTCGCTTTGGAATACCACCCTGAGTTTGGGAGTCAAGAAGGACTACGATGTCTATTTTGATTTTTATAGAGAATTCAGAACACGTTTCAAGCCGCTGTTGGATCAGGCGTACGATCAGTATCTGAAAGCCAATGAGCAAAAGCTCGGCATCCGAAGCTACCGCGGCGTAGTAGCACTTTTGTTGAGTTATCAGAAAAAATATGGGGGTCTGCCTTAATCAAACTTCTGCATTTTTACCGGGGTTATTCTTCCCCACCAAAGAGGAAATTATTTCCCATCGTCTCTTTCGCGTTTTCTTTTTTTTCTTAAGATGATAAGGATGTACCTCTCAATAGAGGTTATCTGCATGTTTTCCGTTACAATGGAACAGTGTTTGAACCTGTAAGAACGATGCCTGCCCTATATTCAGTACATAAAAGTTTAAATATGAATAAGCAAAGTGCAAATAACAGCGTATCGGGGAAAAAACGTCCCGAGAATAAGGATGACCTGGATAGCCGCAAAAATGAAGAGCAGATTTTCAAAGGGGACGACATCACCCATAACAAAAAAGCCAAGCGGAAAAAGCGGAAATCCGGGAAAGACTGAACTATTCGGGGCCTGCCAGTTGTTATTGAATACACCACCTCGGTGTACAAGCGTGTAGGTCATCTTTAAAAAATGGACAATTATGGCAACTGGAAATACTAATATGGTAATCAGAAGCGTCGCTTTCAGTGAAGGTGGAAGCATACCGGTAAAATATTCTTGTGAGGGAGAAAACGTCAATCCGCCTTTAACGGTGGAAGAGATACCGGATGATACAGCCTCTTTGGCCCTGATCCTGGAGGATCCAGATGCACCGAATGGAACATTTGACCATTGGCTGGTTTGGAATATTCCTCCGAACGAGCCGATTGTGGAAAATAGCATTCCCGGAACAGGCGGTAAAAATGGCCGTGGCGAAACGAGTTATATCGGTCCTTGCCCGCCAAAGGGCCGCCACCGCTACCTTTTTAAAATATTTGCGCTGAATGCTTTTTTGGACCTGGCTGCAGGAGCAGATAAGAAGCACCTGGAAACAGCCATGGACGGGCATATTCTGGCCTCTGCACATTTAATGGCCTATTACAAGAAGACCAGGGCGTCGCTGTAGGAATAGCTCTGAAGTGAGGGCTTGCGTGACCTTTTTTGTCTCCGGCGGAAAGAGAATGGAGATCAGGAAAAGGTTTCGGCTATAGGCTCTATTCCAGGGAAGGCGTTTTACGATTTGCCGGGAGGGATTTTTTAGGACTCCTCCAGATAATTGAGGTCTTTATGAAAGGTTTCCTCTATGGAAAAAGCCGCAACAAGGGCGATGGCCATGCAAATGCTTCCCACGATTATTCCGCTGGTATAAATGGAAAAAGATTGTTGAAAAAAAGCATATAAGGCAGAAATGGGTATCAGCATGCCCCGTACAAAGTTGGTAACAGTTGTCGTAACGGTGGCCCGCAGATTCGTACCGAATTGTTCTGCGGCGATGGTGATAAAAATAGCCCAGTATCCTACCGCCACGCCAAGGATAAAGCAGACCCAGTAAAACAGGGTAGGGGTTACTTCGTTTAGATTGAAATACCAGCCAATGGCTGATCCGGTAAAGATTAAAAAAAGAAGGACTGTTTTCCGCCGGCTTTTCCACAGTTGACTGATTATACCGCTACACAGGTCCCCAACCACCAAACCTGCATAACTGACCATCACCGCAAAGCCGGGCTCTACGGGTCCCTTCACCTGCATGGCTTTGGCAAAATCGTTGGAGAAGAAAACCAGAATGCCCACTACATACCAGGTAGGCAAGCCGATCAGAATACATTTCAGATATTTTTTTAATTTCTTTTTATCGGTAAATAAGGAGAAAAAATGGCCTTTTTGTACGGTGCTCTCCTGCATCGTCTTGAACATGCCCGATTCCAGTACCCCAAGGCGCAGCAGCAACAGAAAAATACCTAGTCCGCCGCCAATAAAATAACAGGTTCGCCAGTCAAACTCCTCTGCGATAAGAAAAGCTACGATGGCTCCGCAGACACCGATGGTAGGAATAAGCATGGTGCCGTAGCCTCTCTTTTCCTTCGGCAATATCTCCGCCACAAGGGTAACTCCGGCTCCCAGTTCTCCCGCCAGCCCTAGCCCGGCCAGAAAACGCCAGAGCGTATACCCTTCAATGCTGTGCACCATCCCATTGAATATGTTGGCCAGAGAATAGAGAATGATGGAGCCGAAAAGCACTTTTAAACGCCCTTTTTTGTCCCCTAGAATACCCCATAGAATACCGCCAAGCAGCATCCCTGCCATTTGTACATTAATCAGCAAAAGGCCTTTGTGGCTGATCTCTGCCGGGGAAAGCCCGAGGTCCCGCAGGCTGTCGACCCGGATGATGCCAAACAATACCAGGTCATAGATGTCTACAAAATAACCCAGGGCCGCAACGGCGACGGCCAGGCTAAAAACGGAGCGGTTCGGTGCATTCATACTTCTTCAGGCTGATGAGAATCCGAAGGTATAGAGGTTTTAGAATTTTTATTCTTTCCAAAAATAATTTTATACAGCACCGGCCCGGTCGTGACAACAACCATAACCACCACGATAAGGAACAGGTGCTTCTCCAGTCCGGGAATGGCCTTCCCCAAGTAATAACCACCCAATATCATAACGGTGACCCAGGCGATACAACCAATGATGTTGAACAAAGAAAATTTTCGGAAGTGCATCTTCACTATGCCGGCAACGATAGGCGCAAAGGTGCGGATAAAAGGGAGGAAACGGGCCAGTACGATGGCCCCGCCTCCGTGTTTTTCATAAAAATCGTGGGCAGCAATCAAATGCTTCTTTTTGAACAGCAGGCTGTCCTTTCTTTTGAACAGCAGGGGACCTGATTGTTTTCCGAACCAATAACCGGCAAAGTTGCCCAGAATACCCGCGAGGGCTACCAGTGCCACGACTTCCCATACATTTAGCCCGGAAATGTGATTATTCAACGAAAGTGTCATTCCGGTGACGAAGAGCAGGGAGTCGCCGGGAAGAAAAAAGCCAAGGAACAAACCTGTCTCTGCGAAAACAATGATCAGCAGCAACCAAAGGCCACCGTGGTTCAGTATCCATTGGGGGTTAATCAGGTGTTGAAGAAATTCCCAGACATTTTCCATACTTAAAAAGAGGTATTACAACTCGTCGTTTCAGGCTGCTAATATCGGAAAAAGCTAGCAGTATGTTAAAGATATTTTAGCAGACCATCAAAAAAAGGCTTTTTGATCAGCGCTCGTGAATCCCTGATAAGGTTTTATGTCCTGGACTGAGGGGTAAACAGGTACGCTATTGGCAATTGTAAAAAACTGTTAGTGAGCCCCGCTTCAGGCGCAGGAGCGGTAGATGTCCTGTGGTGCTTCTTATAAGAAGCGTTAAGGGCGCTTAAATTAAAAATGCATGCGCGCTAAAAAATTAGCCGATTCTTCTTTGATTATTAAAGGAAGGGCTTATATTTGACCCTTCATTATTTTTTCAATTTATTATTTAACCCCAACTTTTAACGCAACACATTTCTATGAGTTTATTTGCCAGGAAGCCCATAAGCCAATTATTGGCAGAATCTGCAGATACGGAACACGGACTTAAAAAAACCCTTAGTGCGGGCGCTTTGGTGGCTTTGGGAATAGGTGCTGTCATTGGAGCAGGGCTTTTTTCTATCACCGGACTTGCGGCTGGAAATCACGCGGGACCGGCTATTACTATTTCGTTTGTTATTGCAGCAGTAGGTTGTGCTTTTGCCGGCCTCTGCTATGCCGAATTTGCTTCTATGATCCCCGTTGCGGGAAGTGCATATACCTATTCCTATGCTACTTTGGGCGAATTTGTCGCGTGGATCATTGGGTGGGACCTCGTGTTGGAATATGCGGTAGGGGCTGCTACGGTCGCCTCCAGCTGGTCCGGATATTTACAAAAGCTGTTGCAGTCCTGGGGATTTAGTTTGCCGCAGGAGCTTATCATGACGCCCTTTGACTCGGTCACCCTGGCAAGTGGAGAGGTGATCCATGGTTGGGTTAATCTTCCTGCGGTATTCATCGTTGTGCTGATGTCGTTGGTACTTATTCGTGGTACACAGGAGTCGTCCTGGGTAAATAACATTATTGTGGTATTGAAAGTAGCGATTGTACTGATCTTCATCTTTGTAGGATGGCAGTATATTCGTCCGGCTAACCTGGACCCTTATATTCCGCCGAACACGGGAACTTTCGGTTCTTTTGGCTGGTCGGGTGTTTTAAGGGCCGCCGGGCTGGTCTTTTTTGCCTACATCGGATTTGATGCGGTCTCTACAGCGGCACAGGAAACCAAAAATCCTAAAACGGCTATGCCGATTGGCATATTGGGCGCGCTCGCCATTTGTACGGTTTTGTACATGTTGTTCGCTTACGTCATGACAGGCGTGACCAATTATACAACTTTAGTAGGCGGAGGGAGCGAATTGGCTCCGGTAGCCACGGCCATTAACCATATGGGCCCTATGGGACCAGGCGGCGTGGTGACGCCCGCTTATCCCTGGCTGAACCGGTTTATTATTATCGCTATTCTGCTGGGTTATTCTTCGGTTATATTGGTGATGTTGCTGGGACAAAGCCGTGTTTTTTATACCATGAGTAAAGACGGACTGTTGCCCCGGATCTTTTCTGACCTGCATGGTAAATTCCGGACCCCGGCGAAATCCAACCTCTTGTTTATGGTATTGGTGAGCGCTTTTGCGGCCTTTGTTCCGGGAAGAATCGTAGGGGAGATGACCAGTATAGGTACATTATTGGCCTTTATTTTAGTATGCATCGGCATCATCGTTATGCGGAAAAAGATGCCGGATGCGCCTCGTGCCTTCCGCACACCATTGGTACCGCTGATCCCCGTTCTGGGTATTCTGGTTTGTTTTTCTATGATGGCATTTCTTCCATTGGATACCTGGATCCGGCTTATTGCCTGGATGATGATCGGCTTTGATATTTATCTTTCCTTTGGTATTCGTAAAAGCCATGTTTCAGACGACGATAACAGGGGGGATATGGAAAAAAGCTGGCGAACCACCTCTGCAATCGGTCTCGGCACATGCGTATTGCTGGCGATCGTGACCTACCTGCATCACAGCATGCACCCGGAGCAGTTTGGGTTGATCATTTTCGCTGTCATCATGAATGTATTCCATATTATATATTACCTCTATTATAACCGGGTAAGAGGCAGGAAAGGAAAAAATTAATCCCTTGTCGGAAAAATAGAGACAGGATATGTTTTTTTTGATTCAATTGACGGGCATATGAGGCGGGAGCCCTTGTATGTCCGTTCTTTTTCTAAAGCAAGTAGGGGAAGCCTTTCGGGGATAAAAATATTTTTATTTTTATTTTGTAATATAAAAAAGAGGCTATACCTTTGCAGTCCCAAAATTTCCAGGGTTTAGCCCTGTAATGAATTAGGAATATGGCACAAAGAATTCGAATCAAATTAAAATCCTACGATCATAATCTGGTGGATAAATCTGCGGAGAAGATCGTAAAGACAGTGCGTACTTCGGGAGCGGTAGTAACAGGTCCTATCCCGCTGCCCACGGAGAAGAAGATATTTACGGTACTGCGTTCACCGCACGTAAATAAAAAGTCTCGTGAGCAATTTCAGTTAAGCACACACAAGCGTCTTATGGATATCTTTACCTCTTCTTCCCGAACGGTGGATGCGCTTTCCAAGTTGGATCTGCCTTCCGGAGTGGATGTAGAGATAAAGGCATAAAAATTATTTTAGTAATCATCTTATCCTGAGGATAGCATCATGAACCCCCTCAGGCAATGAGCAAAAGGAACGACATGAAAGGTATCCTTGGTAAAAAGGTCGGTATGACCAGCATTTTCCTGGACAATGGAATGCGAATAGCCTGTACTGTCATTGAAGCAGGCCCCTGTACGGTAACTCAGGTTAAAACCGGAGAAACCGACGGTTATGAAGCCATTCAAATCGCTTTCGGCGAAAAGAAAGAAAAGAACACTTCCAACGGTCTTAAAAATCACTTTGCAAAGGCCGGAACTTCTCCCAAACGTATTATTAAAGAATTGAGAAACACTTCCCTCGACAAAAAAGTGGGAGACCTCATTACCTGTGACATTTTTGAACGGGGCGATGAAGTAGAAGTGATTGGCACCTCTAAAGGGAAAGGATTTCAGGGTGTGGTAAAACGGCATGGTTTTCATGGGGTAGGCGAATCTACTCATGGTCAACATGACCGGGGACGCGCGCCTGGTTCCATCGGCGCTTCTTCCGATCCTTCCCGGGTATTTAAAGGGATGCGTATGGGTGGCCGTATGGGCGGAGAAAGAGTTAAAGTGAAAGGCCTTAATGTCGTACGCGTATATCCCGAAGAAAATTTACTGCTGATAAGTGGATCGGTTCCCGGCCACAATGGTTCAATCGTTTTAATTCAGAATTGATATGCAACTGGACGTCTTAAATATTGAAGGAAAGAAAACCGGCAGATCGGTTCAATTAGCTGATGACATTTTTGGAATTGAACCAAATGATCATTTGATCTATATGGCTGTAAAGCATTACCTGGCCGGCAAACACAGAGGAACACACAAAACCAAAGGGCGCAGCGAAATAACCGGTTCTACCCGCAAGCTACACCGCCAGAAAGGAACCGGAGGCTCTCGTAAAGGGGATATTAAAAACCCCTTGTACCATGGAGGCGGAACTATTTTTGGCCCAAAGCCGCATAGCTATGGGTTTAAAATGAACCGCAAAGAAAAAGACCTGGCAAAAATTTCTGCTTTGGCTTATAAAGCGACTGCGGAGGCCATCCGAGTTATTGAAAATTTTAAGCTGGACGCACCTAAAACCAGCACAATGGATACGGCATTACGAAGCCTGGATATTTCTGGAAAAAAAGTACTCTATGTCACGGCTGATTACGAGGAAAACCTTTTCCTTTCATTACGCAATCTGCCACGGGTAAAGAGCATTACTTTAGGCAACATGAATACCTACGATATTGTAAACAGCAATTACCTGGTATTGACTGAGGATGCAGCCAAAATACTGGCCGAGGAAGGAGCTGCTGAAGAAAAGCCTGAAGTTGAAAAAGCGAAAACAGTAAAACCAAAAACAGAAAGTGCAAAGCCTAAAGCCAAAGCTACAAAAGCGGAAGCGGAAGGCCCGAAAGTGGAAACTAAAGCGACTAAAAAGCCAGCAGCCAAGAAAGCCGCTACCAAGAAGGCGGCCGCTGAAAATGCAGAGGAAGTAAAAGAAAAGGCCGATAAACAAGTAGAAGATAAAAAAGAAAAAGAATAAAAATTAGGGGACAGCGCCCGGCTTCCGGAGGCTGTCTTTTTAATAAATAAACGGCAAAAGAAAAAGTAAGATATGAAAATTGCAGATGTTTTAATCCGCCCGGTGCTTACAGAAAAAGCCAACAACCTGTCTGAAAAGTCAGCACGTTATACTTTTGTGGTAGCGCGACAGGCCAATAAACTGGAGATCAAGGCAGCCGTGGAAGCATTTTATGGTGTAAGCGTCGCTAAAGTGAATACTTTGGTTGTTCCCGGAAAAGCGAAAAGCCGTTATACTAAAACCGGTACCCTTTCCGGCCGCAAGCCGGCTTATAAGAAAGCGATCGTTACGGTGGCTGAAGGAGAGAGTATTGACATTTTTGAAAGTATTTAATCGAATAGCTCATTTTTATTTAAGGGCAATCCTTAACGAAGAATAAACCTTATTATGGCATTAAAGAAATATAAGCCCGCAACCCCAGGTACCCGTTGGAAAGTAGGG